>NZ_JAYJLD010000041.1 GCF_035282765.1 Ferviditalea candida
TTCGTCAAATATTATCCTCAAGCGCTTCGTGCGTCAAAGATGAAAACATGCGTAAAAGCGAGAAAAACGAAGAAAACATTAATTTATTGAGGGAGGTGATTCGTACGAAAAAAGACAGCAAAGCCAAAGAAAACAGAGGCAGCAAGTACAAATATAACGAAGAATTCGCCGAAGAGGTGATCGCCAAAAATTCCAAGCAGCCGGCTCAGAACAATCCTTCCGAAAGCGTCAAAAAATAGCGGACAGACCGCACCTCCGCCCGCTGATAACCGCTGCTCTGATCGACCAAACAAAAAAGTTTCCAGAACAACAGCTCGTTCAGGAAACTTTTTTTGCCGTCCGAACCTAACTTTCAAATCCATCCTCGCAAATGGCTGGCCAAAGCAAATTTCTCGATTCCCATCATATAAGCGGCAAGGCGCGGAGTGATCTTGCCGATACGCGCCGTATTCAGCACTTTATGCACCGCTTCGACCATCATTTTCTCCAGCTTCTGATTGACTTCCTCTTCGCTCCAATAGAATCCTTGGTTGTTTTGAACCCATTCGAAATAAGAGACCGTCACTCCGCCGGCGTTCGCCAGAATATCCGGCACAATCAGAACGCCTCGTTCGTGCAGCCTTTCCGATGCTTCCAGAGTGACCGGACCGTTGGCAGCTTCCACAATCATCTGCGCCTGGATCTGATCCGCATTCTCCAGTGTGATCTGATTTTCCAAAGCCGCTGGAACCAAGACATCGCAAGGCATCGTCAGAAACTCCGCGTTCGTCATGCGGTTGGAAAACAGGCTGGTCACGCTGCCGAAGGAATCGCGCCGATCCAGCAGATAGGAGATATCCAAGCCTTTTTCTTCATAAATGCCGCCATTGACATCGCTGATACCAACCACCTTTGCCCCCCATTCGTCCAGAATTTCGGCCAGATGGCTGCCCACATTCCCGAATCCTTGTATGCATACCGATAACCCGTCCATGCTTTTTCCAGCGGAAGCAACGGCTTCCCTGATGGCAATCGCGACCCCGAGAGAAGTCGCTTTTTCTCTGCCCTTGGAACCGCCAAGCACAAGCGGCTTGCCGGTGATAAATCCGGGGGAATCGTGCTCCCGGATCCGGCTGTATTCGTCAAGCATCCAAGCCATGATCTGTGCATTCGTGTAAACATCGGGCGCCGGTATATCCTTCGTCGGCCCGACAATTTGGCTGATCGCCCGCACATAACCTCTGGCCAGACGCTCCAATTCCCTGATGGACATGTCGCGCGGATCGCAAACGATTCCTCCCTTGCCCCCGCCGAAGGGCAAATCGAAAATACCGCATTTCAAGGTCATCCATAAAGATAATGCCGATACTTCTTCAGCGGAAACATTGGGATGAAATCGAATTCCCCCTTTGGTCGGTCCTACGGCATCCGAATGCTGCGCCCTGTAACCGGTAAAAATCCGGGTTGAGCCGTCATCCATTCGGATCGGTATGCGAACCGTCAGCAGCCGCTGCGGTTCCTTGAGCAATTCATAATACGTCTCTTCATACCCCAGCTTTTCCAGTGCGAGCTTGATCACTTTCTGCGTTGAAAGCAAAATGTTCTCATCCAGTGGAGGTTTGCTTGCTCCGATGACAATCCGCTTGTTTTTGGCCATGTCCCTGAAATTTCCTCCCTTATCCAACTGATAAGTCATTCACACAACATATCCATTTTAAACCATTCACCCGCAAAAGAAAAAGCCCCTTTGCCCATTTATATCCATCTATTTTGCCGGCAAGCTATAAGGATTTCATGCCGCGCAGATAGCCGATAAAAAATAAGAGAATCGCAAAGGTAAAGAGCGTTCCTCCCGCTACCGCGCTGTAGGCCCCTAATTTCACTTGCCACGATTCGGCTAACACGCCGATCGGCAGCAAAAACCCGCTGAATACAAGCAGTATTGATGCGCTCATGAGCAGCTTGCGGGATAAACGGAACGTGGCGATAAAGTTTCCTATGACCAGGGATGTGATGCCCATCAGTGTCATATGACCGTGCGTGCTGGCCATCCTGTCGTCGTACAGCATTTTTCGGACAAACAAGTCTCCCAGTCTGCTTGCACTAGACGGAGATTCTCCGGCGATCTCAAAAGCTTCCTTCATGGCGTCGCTCTGGGAGATTTTCGTGTCCGCCAAAAACACACTGGCATACATTCC
Organism: Ferviditalea candida; assembly: GCF_035282765.1. Lineage (GTDB taxonomy): Bacteria > Bacillota > Bacilli > Paenibacillales > KCTC-25726 > Ferviditalea > Ferviditalea candida. The sequence goes on from NZ_JAYJLD010000041.1 coordinate 2,178, forward strand.
TCCAAACAACGCCCCAGCCAAAATCAGCGCAAACCCGCTGACAATCAAAAATCTCTGCATGATGGCGCCTCCTTTGCAGTCAACTTTTTCCTTTCATTTATTGTGCTTCAAGTTCTTGGATTATAACCGCAGGCGATGCATGATTTTCCAAATGCGGCGCATACTATCGATAAGTTCTGCTAAAGGGGTGAAATAGGATGGATGGCAACAAACCGAAAGAAGAGAAAGTCCCCCGTTATTTTTATTTCGATCTGGCCGATGAGCACCATCGGAAGCTGATGGAGGAAGAAATGGAAGAACATAAGGAGGATCCTTTGAAGCCGCTGGAGAACATTACCCGGGTTGAATATTGAACGTCCCTCTAACGTCCTCTGGACTTTCAGAGTGACGAGAAACCCTAAAGATGAAATGAAGTCTTTTTGTCGGATGGGGGGTATCTTCTTCCGTCGCTCTTGAAACCAGGAAATGGGATTGGAAATTGCGGTATTTCCCCGGTTTCAAAGGCGAACGCCAGGTCTCTACAGAAGATACCCCCCCAACCCTATGGATCTTCATTCCCATGGTTATGGGGTTTCTCGTCAGCCTAAACGTCCTCTGGACGTTTTTTTAAGATTCATTCAAATATCTATTTGATTATAACTGGAAAATGAAGTATAATTATATTCAAACAATGATTTGATTGAGGTGAGGTCCATGGAACGGGACCGCTGTGAAATTTACTGCTATGATGAACAAAAAGTCAACCGTTTAACGAATCTGATCGTCCGCAAAAATATTCCTTCGATGACAAAGCTGTTCAAAGCGATGGCGGATGATACAAGAATGAAAATCGCCTATGCGCTGTGTTTGGAGGATGAGCTGTGCGTATGCGATGTGGCTAATATTATCGGCTCTTCGCTGGCGACCGCTTCCCATCATCTTCGCTTGCTGAGGAATCTGGATTTGGCCAAGTACCGAAAAGAAGGAAAACTGGTGTTTTACTCTCTGAAGGACGATCATGTCAGGCAGTTGGTCCTTGTGGCGCTGGCCCATACGGAGGAGGGAACAGAAAATGAAGTCCGCGATCGAACGGAATCTGCCGGAACAATCACAAGCGGGTGAGAACAGCTGTGTATTTCGGGTGGAAGGCTTCACCTGCGCAAGCTGTGCGGCGCAATTCGAGCGAAACGTCAAATCGCTCCCCGATGTGGAGAATGCCCGCGTCAATTTCGGAGCGTCAAAAATAACGATATACGGCAAAACAAGCGTTGCCGAGCTGGAAAAGGCGGGGGCTTTCGAAGGGCTGAAGGTCTTCCCCGAAGAAGAACGCTGGAGAATGGAAAAACAACCCTTCCTGAAAAGCAAAGCGGCGGTTCGAACCGCTGTTTCCGCAGTTCTGCTGCTGGCGGGATGGCTGCTTGAGCCGCTCGGGTTTGGCGCTGCAGCCGGTATTCCGCCTGCGGCAGGAATATTCGGGCTTGCCATCGTCATCGGCGGATACAGCCTGTTCCTGCAGGGACTGCGCAACCTCTCCCGCCTCCAATTCGACATCAAAACGCTGATGACCATTGCCATCTTGGGAGCCGCCGCGCTCGGACAGTGGAGCGAAGGGGCGACCGTCGTGTTCTTGTTTACCTTAAGCGAAGCGCTGGAAAGCTATTCGATGGATAAGGCCAGGCAATCCATCCGCTCTTTGATGCAAGTCGCCCCCAAGGAAGCGACGATCCGCAGAGACGGCAGGGAACTGCAAATTCCGGTTGGGGACATCCGAATCGGAGACCGGATGATCGTCAAGCCCGGACACAAGATTGCCATGGACGGACTTGTGGTCGGCGGCTGCTCCGCCGTCAATCAGGCAAACATTACCGGGGAATCGATTCCCGCCGCCAAATCCTCCGGCGATGAAGTGTTCGCCGGCACGATCAACGGAGAAGGCGTGCTGGAAGTTGAAGTTACCCGGCGGGCCGAGGATACGACGATCTCCAAAATCATCCATTTGGTAGAGGAAGCCCAGGCTGAACAGGCGCCGTCCCAAGCCTTTGTGGACCGATTCGCCAAATTCTACACACCGGCCGTCATCCTGCTGGCGCTCGGCACAGCCGTCGTTCCTCCGCTGCTTCTGGGCGCCGGATGGGAAACATGGATCTATGAGGGGCTTGCCCTGCTCGTAGTCGGTTGTCCGTGCGCGCTGGTGGTTTCAACGCCCGTCGCGATTGTCACCGCGATCGGCAATGCGGCCAAGCACGGCGTGCTGATCAAGGGCGGCGTTCATCTTGAAGCAGCGGCCCATTTGTCTGCCGTCGCCTTCGACAAAACCGGGACGCTGACGAAAGGGGTTCCCCGGGTTACCGAGCTTGTCTCCTTTCATGGAGAGGCCGGCGAATGGCTCGGAATCGCCGCCGCCATGGAACGGCAATCCCACCATCCGTTGGCCGCCGCCGTCATCCGCAAAGCGGAGGAGATGGGAATCGATATCGGCCGGTGGACCGCCGAACAATTCGTCTCCATAACCGGCCGGGGCATCGAAGCGGTGGTCAGCGGAACAAAGTATTATGCGGGAAGTCCCGCGCTCTGGGCCGAAATGCTTCCTGAAGGTATGTCGGAAACGGTCTCCCGTGAGAGCGAGCGGCTTCACGATGAAGGAAAAACCGTGATCCTGTTCGGTCCGGAGGGGCAGGTCACGGGGTTGATCGCTGCGGCTGACGAGGTGCGACCCGACAGCAAACAGGCGATCCTGGAGCTGCGGAAAGCCGGCATCGGCAGCATTGTGATGCTGACCGGCGATCATCGGGCAGCGGCGGAAGCGGTCGGCCGTCTAACGGGCGTCGACCAAGTAAAGGCGGAGCTGATGCCCCAGGAAAAGCTTGAGGTGGTCCGACAGCTCCGGCAGTCGGACAAAGTCGCGATGGTCGGTGACGGGATGAACGACGCTCCGGCGCTCGCCGCCGCCGATGTAGGGATCGCCATGGGCGGCGCGGGCTCCGATACCGCTTTAGAGACGGCGGACATCGCGTTGATGGCCGACGATTTGGCGAAACTTCCCTTTACCGTCGAATTAAGCCGCAGGACGCTGCGGATTATCAAGCAGAACATCTCCTTTGCCCTGCTGCTCAAATTGCTGGCGATGCTGCTGGTCATCCCCGGCTGGCTGACGCTGTGGCTGGCCATTTTCGCGGACATGGGAGCGACGCTGATCGTCACGCTGAACGCGCTGCGGCTGCTGCGGGTCAAGGCTTAAGCTGCCGACATTCGGGCAATATGCCCTCTGCGACGGGGCGCGCAAAAGCGGTGCAAATCAAGCGCTCCGCGGATCAAATGACATCACATGCCATAAGGGTGCCCCTGGAAAAGAACGTTCAGGGTGCACCCCTTTTCTGCTTCACGCATGACGAAATCCCGGTCAAATCACGTTTGGGGATTTTCAAACATAATGTATTGATATGACCATGTGGGCGATTGTCGGGATTCAGCGGCAAAAATACTCTAAAGGGGATTAACCAATGCCATCATTTATCAATATCGGTGTGTTAAATGTGAATAGTCCCCAGCAAAACTCGCCTGTTTTTATTGGGGAAAGCATATCCTCGGGATGGGATGCCAATCAGAAGTTTAATGCGGCGCACGGCGGTACTTATGGAGTTGGAAATATGTTTTTCTTCGAGAGAGACTTGAATTTTGACCCCGATGTCGTCGATGGAAACATCTTCGATCAGGATTTCAAACCGAGCGCCGGTGCAGCTGTATGAGCAAATTCAGCCAATTGATTATTCAAGGCAATATCTCCGTACAAACGATATCCTCCCAATCCGGGATTTTCATTGCCGAGCGCAATATTGCCGTGGGATGGAGTTCCCACAGAAAGTTCAACACGATATTCGCCACGATTAGCGGAAGATCCAATAAAATTTACAATAATCTTTCCATCGTTTATGATCCGGATTTCATTGATACGCCGATTGATGACAGGGACACTCATATTGTTTTGACCAAAGACTCCGCCGGGAAGGAAAAGGTAACGAATATTCATGCGGATTCCATTCATGTGAATTCGATATCTCAAAACAGCTCCTTATTGATCGGCGATGGCCAGATTACCGGAATGGATTCACACTCAAAAATCAATTATGCACAAGGAAGCGTTCTCGGAAATTACAATCAATCCACTCTTAATACCAACATGAATTTCGACAGCGATCTGATCGATGCGACGATCAACGACCAGGATGTTAAAATTGCCTATGCAGCAAACAAACAAGGTTAGGCTATAATCTGCGTGCCTTCCCCCTCGGCATTTTTTTTGTTTGCATCATCATTTGCTGAGTCGGACAAGTAACTTGGACAAGTACCGTGCCCCTCCCCGGTATCCAAGCATAAAGTAGTCTATAAAAAACAAGAGGGGTGAGCAGGAATGAAAAACATAAGCAATCGCCACGCGCAAATCAGCCAGACAGGCAACTTCACCTATTTGACCAGAACCCAATTCACCTTTTACGCCAGCGACAGCATCCTCAACAGCGTGCTGGGCGGTATTGCCGGAAAAAGAGTCAGCATCGCCGGTTATATGCAAACCAAAATCGGCAAAACGAATTTGGTCAGACTCGTCGTCGGTCCACAGGGTGCTGTCAGCATAAGCGACACCGCCACGGCCAGAAATGTTTTGAAATCCTTGGGAGTCAGGCTTCGGATGAAGAAAGTGCTTCAGGTGCTGGGAATTGTCGCCGGAACCCCCGGCATTATCAGAAGCATCTATCGCAGCCTGTACCACAAGGTAACCGTTTATGCGATTTACCTTGGAGAAAATTCAAATATTTTCGTGGATACGTGCAATCCTTCGAGAACGATTCAAATCTTGAAGCGGAACAATCTGATTTAATCTTCTGAATTCAACGGAATTCAGCGCTTGGAAATCACCGCACGAGGTTCTTTTCCCGCGGCCGCCTGATGAAACGATTCCATTTCGGCGGCAAGCCTGTTTAATGAGGCTGCGATCCGGTTCAGCACCGATTTTGTTTTGAAATACATGCCGTGCGCGAAGGGTGTCCAGCTGCGAAAACCCGCACAGTTTATTTCCAGATCCTCCGTCACCGCCGCATTGTACTGCCGGCTTAAATTTTTGATCGGATAAGCAATGATATCGTCTTTATCGTAAAAATTGACCCATTCCCCTATCGCATTTCCACGACTGCTCATCTCGGGACAAGGAACGCGGATCGGAATGCCGAAATCATCGTGCCTCAGCGTCCATAAAGCGATCGGACTGCCCAGCGTATAAAAATGGGTCAGCGTTTCTCCCCGTTCCAGCCGGGAAGCGTCCGTGCCCATCACCCGTCTCGCTTTTACGGCCATTTTGCGATGCTGCAAGTCATAGAAATAGTTGCTGGCGATGACGGTTCCGAGACTGTGGGAAACCACGCACAAAGGCGCATCGCCGCCGGCTTTGTCCGCCAGCCTGCTCAGGGTTTGGGCAAACCGCTCGTGAATATCCTCATAGATGGAGCCGGCAGGTATGAAATTGTCCGGCTTCCCGGATGCTCTGCCGGAAACAGGCTGATAGGCAATGGCGTCGCCAAGATAATGGATAAAGATGCTCCTTAGCGGAATCCATGGAGTCACCTGCTTCCAACGCAATTGCTCCACATTCGCTTTCTCCCACAATCGATCCTCCAGCCGATCGGGAATGTCCGACCAGTAAACACCGTCCACCGTCAGCCGGACATCCGGATTCAGCTTAGCCAGACGTTTTTTGAGTCTCCTTTCAAAATCTTTATAGAAATCCTCCCGAAACGGTCCCATTCCATGCACCACAGCGACGGAAATATTCATCGTCCCCCGCCTTTCTTCCGTAAAATCGGTCATTCTAGTATACTCGCGCGGAATGCAGAACAGAACGTAAAACAATCCTTGAACTGAGTCCTGTTTTTATTCTGCAATCTGGGCGGATGCCGTTCACGCTTTAGGCAAAAATCCATAGACTGATGTTGAGTGTGGATAACATCAATCGGGAGGGCGTTGAAATATGATGCATCAATATCCCTATCATGTCTGTATGCAGTATCTGCATCGATATGTCAGGGTTCAAATGAACGACGGTAAAGTCTATGAGGGTTTTATTGCAAATGTGGATCAAGAGAAGGTGACGCTGGCCATTCCAGCGCCGGAAAAAGAGGGAGAGCATCGTCAATTTTTCGGTACATTCGGCGGATTCTTCCCATATGGCAGGTTTTTTCCCCTGGGTCTGCCGTTGGCCGGACTTGGTGGCATCTACCCGCTTGGCTTTTTTATCTAATCTCTGTAAAATCTCAATCTGTCCGCAGCCCAAAAACCGGGAGAGCGCGCTTCTCCCGGTTAAATGCGTTGTTTGTAAAATCGGTTATCCGGAGATTCTCACTCCTTCATAATTCAAGGACAGTTGGCGCTTGACGCGGTTTTACGGTTTTGCTGTCCTTTTCGTTTCTTACAGCCAACAGCTCCGCCATAATGCTGACCGCGATTTCTTCCGGACCGTCCGCCCCGATATCCAAACCTACCGGCGAATGAATCCATTCCGGCAATTGTTCAGCGTCAAGAAGCTTCTGTGTTCTCAAAATCGGACCCAGTACACCCAAATACTTAATAGGCTGCTGAACGAGCTTCGATAATAGAATCCGATCCTTTTCAAAGCTGTGGGTCATGATCAGCGCGTAATCCTCCGGATGAATGGGGACTTCTTCCAGTGCGCGTTCCGGATGAGCGATGATCCGCTGACTCGCATCAGGAAAAAATTCCTCCGTGTTCCGGGATTCACGGTGGTCAATCACGATGACCTCAAAATTGATCTTGGATGCACTCCTTGCAACAGGCTCGGCATCCGGACCCGCCCCGAACAGAAACAGCTTGTTTTTGGGTTCATAACGATCCAGGAAGAACGTCGTGCCCAACCCTTCAATCACGACCGTCTGCTTCTTTTCGTTTTGCGCCAGAAATTGCTCGAGCCTTTCCTTCACCAGCCGATCTGCCTCCGGGCTGCCCAGCGTCCCGATCACCTGGCCTTTGTCTGTCAGCATGCAGGTTGCCGATGCTTGGATCTGCCCGTCGATGCTTTTGGCTGCGGCCACATGATGTCCCTGTTTCAGCAAATCGTCGATTTGCGGCCAAATCGGAAGCCGCTGAAAGGGGGGAATCCATTCCCAGAAGATCGGCTCGACAAAAACATCAATCTTTCCATTGCAGCCGGAGCCGAGCCCCCACAGCAAATCTTCCTCGCTTCGCATATCGTAGGTCAAGATTTCCGGTTGGCCGGAATCCAGGATTCCTTCTATTTTTAAAGCGATATCCGCTTCCAGACAACCGGCGCTGATCGTGCCGAATTGCTTGCCGGAACGCGCAAATATCATTTTCGCTCCTTCTTTTCGATAGGTTGAACCGTCGACACCGACAATTGTGGCCAGCACAGCCTGCTCATTCTCGTTTGCCAATTGCTTTACTTTGTCCACAATGTCCTTCATTGCTAGAATTCCCCTTTCAATATCGTTTCCCGTTCAGGAGCTTTGAACCTTACCCCCTTCGCTTCCAAGGTTTGGCGGATCGTTTTGACGATTTCCGGTGAATCCGGCGTATCGGAATGCACGCAGACGGTTTGGGCCTTTACAGGCACCTTTATTCCGCCCAAACCCGTGATCGAACCCGTTTCGACCATCTCCAGCACGCGATCGGCTATGTCCTCGGGACTTCCAATTTCCTCTTTCGTCCAGCCGAACATCTTTACCCCTTCCTCCGTATATGGACGGTCCGCAAAAAATTCGGTGATCACGGAAATTCCGATTTTTTCGGCGGCCTTTGCCGTTTCCGAGCCTGCAAGGGTGTAAATCGGAAGAGACGGATCGAATTGATAAACCGCTTCGCAAAGCGCTTCGGACAATTTGGGGTCCTTCAAGGCCATCATATATAATGCGCCATGCAGTTTTACGTGGGACGGGGCCATGTCTGCCGTTCTTAAAAAACCGTATAAGGCTCCGATTTGGTATAAAACATAAGCATACATCTCCTTGGGGGTAATCTGCATGTAACGTCGGCCAAATCCCATAATATCGGGAAAACCGGGATGGGCACCCACTTTAACTCCCAATTCTTTGGCCAAATGAACCGTTTTATTCATGACTACCGGATCTCCGGCATGAAAGCCGCATGCCAAATTGATTGACGTAACATATGGAAGAACCTTCTCGTCCTCGCCATAGCGGAACAGCCCATAGCTTTCCCCCATATCTGAGTTAAAATCGATGGTAGTTGACATATTATCACCTTCTTAAATTTTCTCGGCTTTCCGGGATTGGAACCCGCCGGATGGCAGAAGCCGTCCGGCGGAGACATTCACAAACACCAATCCGTGTCATTCTTTATTTTGCTGCAGCTAAAGCTTGCTTCAATGCCCTTTTGACCAGCACTTTAACCATCTCCACACGATATTCCGCGGATGCTTCGGCATCATCCAGCGGATCGCATGCTTCGGCCGCCAATACCCCTGCTTGAGCGAACAGCTCGTCATCCGGCGTTTTGCCTTGCAGCAGCGCTTCCGCACTCAGCGCTCTGATCGTGGTCAAGGAAGCCCCATTAATGCCGATCCGCGCCTCGGCAATTTTTTGTTTGGCTTCATCCATGGTGACCCTTACACCGATTCCGACAATCGCCAGATCGCCGTCATCCCGAACCGTATGCTTGATATATGCAGCGCCGCTGTTAGCCGGTTGAACGGGTACAATGATTTTTGACAGAATTTCCCCATGGTTCAGATCTGTCGTCAAGTAATCAACGAACAAATCTTCTACCGGAATCGTCCTGGACCCATCCGGGCCTGCGATTTCCACGGACGCTCCAACTGCAATCAATGCTGCTGGCGGATCCGCCCCCGGCTCCCCATGGGACAGATTGCCGCCCCATGTGCCCATATTCCTGATTTGCGTGGAAGCTACTCGCCTGGCCGTATCCGCCAATAGGGGAGCCTGCTCGCGAACAAGCGGGTCACGCATCACCTTATCATGGGTTGCCATCGCGCCGATGACCAAAGAACCGTCCTCCGCCTTGCGGACCGCTTTCAATTCATCAATGCCTGAAAGAGACACGAGCGCATCCGGCTCCAATATTCCCTGCTTCATAATGGCAAGCAGGGATTGGCCTCCGGCAACCAGCTTCGCGCCATCCCCAAACTCGACCAAAGCCGAAACTGCTTCTTGTATTGTCAAGGGTTTTACGTACTCCATGAGATTCACTCCTTTAGTTTCATAGTCAATCCAAAGCGCTTGAAATTTGATCCGTTTCCGGAGCTTCTTCCTTGTTTTCTTCCATATATATCCTCAGGTTTTCGGCAAATTCCTGCATCGTGCTGGTTACCTTGGGACGGATTAACCCCCAACCGAGCTGGGCCAGCTTGCCTCGCATGTCGACATCCGCTTCAACCGCAAAATCCGAGCCGCCGTCAGCAGCGATGACGGAAAGGGTCTGCACCACTTTCACATTAGAGCCGATCCGGCTGTCCGACGCTTCCGCCCGCATGGAAATTTTGCGCTGCTCCTCATCCACTTCCAGGACAGTAATCTTCCCCTTGAAATTGACGGCGATCGGGCCGACCTTCATTTTAATGCTGCCGATATAAACATTGTCGCCCTCCGGTTCGAACGCCTCGACTCCAGGGATGCATTTGGCGATCACAGGGATATCGTTCATGACTTTCCACATATCCTCTGCGACGACATCAAGATGAACCTTTTCTTCGATTTTCATAAAACCTCTTGGGCCTCCCGCGTTCTTTTTTCCTTTAATGCTTGAAGTATTTTTTCAGGTGTGATGGGAAGCGTCTGGATGCGTACGCCTATGGCATCTTCAATCGCATTGGCAATTGCCGGCGCCGTCGGAACCAGCCCCATCTCGGCAAGGCCTTTGGAACCGTAGGTGCCCCGCGGATCGTCGGTTTCCACCCACAGCGTCCGGATCGGGGGAACCGTCATGACTGTAGGGATTTTGTAGTTTCCAAAACGCGTGTTAATCGGCTGTCCGTCGCGGATTTTGATGTCCTCATACATCGCATACCCGATCCCCTGCATCGCCCCGCCTTCGACCTGTCCTTCGGCACCGGCAGGGTTGATGACATTCCCGCAATCCGTCACGGCCACGAAATCCAAAATCGTAACCCTTCCGGTCTCCTCATCCACCTCAACCTCAACCGCGTGCGTGCCAAAGGAGTACGACATTGCGAAATCGCCTACGCCCGTTTCCGGGTCCGGCAATGCGCAAGGGGCGTCAAAGTGGGCGCTGGCTACGACATGATTACCCCCGCCGTCGCGGAACATCATGCCGGCCACCATTTGGCCCAAGCCTGCGCGCTTGGAAGGATCATCCTTGCAAATAACCTGTTTGTTTTCAAAAATGATGCTTTCCGGATCGCATTCGAACGTCTTTGCCGCCTCTTCCGCAATCGTCTTCTTCGCTTTTTGGCAGGCCATGTATACGGCTTTGCCGCCCAATGTCGTACCGCGGCTGCCGAACGTCCCCATATCCGGAGGAATCGTTTCCGAATCGCTCATGATGATTTCGACATCCTCAATGTCCACTCCGAATTCTTCGGCGGCAATTTGCGACAGCGTGGTTGCGTTGCCTGAACCCATCTCGATTTGCCCGGACAGGACATTGATCGATCCATCCTCATTCACCTTCACGGTTGCCCCAGTAAAGTCGGCGTTCGATTCCGGATGGAATTTGCCGCTTGTAAAGTGAGTCCCGACCGCGAGACCTACGCCGCGCAATTTATTCTTTCCATTGTATTTGTCGGAGAAGCCGAGCGCTTCGGCAGCCAATTCCATCGACTTCATGGCGCCGTTGGTCGTCAGCTGAGGACCGGAAATCGCCTTGTCTCCAGGCTGTGTCAAATTTTTGCGTCTGAATTCCAAAGGATCCATTCCGATCCGTTTGGCGATCATATCCGCCTGGCTTTCCGCTGCGAAGGTGAATTGCGGCGACCCGAAGCCCCGGAAAGCTCCGCCGATCGGCGTGTTCGTATAGACGACATATCCGTCATAACGATAATTCGGAATCCGGTAGACCGCGCCGCCAAGCATGGACTGTGTCAGCGACACACCCGGCCCGTAGCTGGTATAAGCGCCGTTGTCGAGAATGACGCGGGCTTGCCGGGCCGTGATCGTGCCGTCTTTTTTGACGCCGGTCTTCAAATAGATAATTTCCTTGTGTCTGGTCCGGGACGAAGTAAACTCCTCGTCGCGGGTATGTCCCATTTTGACCGGACGTCCCGTCTTCTTGGATAAGATCAATGAACAGACATGAATGGCATGAACTTCACTTTTGCTGCCGAAACCGCCCCCGATGTACGGGGCTACGATGCGGATTTTGCTTGCTGACATTTTGAAAATATTGGATAAATGAAATCTCATAAAGAAGGTGGACTGGGTTGAATCATAGAGCACAATTTTGTTGGAGGCTTCCCAATGGCCGATGCAAATATGCGGTTCCATGCAGGCATGCGCTTGCTTGGTCGTCTCGAAGCGATCCTCGAACACGTAATCGGCCTCGGCAAAGCCGGCATCCACATCGCCCGCAACGACGCGGTTGTGCGCCGCAATATTCAGCTCGGCATCATGAATTAAAGGAGCTCCTTCTTTCATGGCCTCCTCCGGATCGACCACAAAGGCAAGCTCTTCATATTCCACCTCGATGAGACCCAGCGCTTTCGTCGCAATTTCCTCGTTAATGGCCGCCACCGCGGCGATTCCGTCTCCGACATAGCGGACTTTTTCCACGGCTAATCCAGTTTCGTCAGCGACAAAAGGGCCGAATTGGTTGGCCATGTCCTTGCCCGTAATCACGGCAAAAACACCGGGAAGCTTTTCCGCCTCGCTCGTATCGATGCTTACAATCCTGGCGTGGGGGACGTTGCTGCGCAGGATTTCGCCATACAGCATTCCGGGTAAAACCCAGTCGGCGATATAGGTTGCCTGACCCGTCACCTTTTCCCGGCTGTCGACGCGCGGAACGCTTTTGCCCACCCATTTCGAGCCGGATTGGGCAAGCACCCCTTCCGCCGCAGCGGGCTTATTTTTTTTCGCCACCGAGGCGATCGCGTCAATGATTTTGACATACCCCGTGCAGCGGCACAAATTCCCTTTGATCGCTTCCTTGATCTCATCCCGGGACGGCGCCGGATTATGCTCCAGCAAATCCTTGGCCGACATGATCATGCCCGGGGTGCACATTCCGCACTGTGCCGCGCCATGCTCGATGAACGCTTCTTGAATCGGATCCAATTGCATTTCGCTGGAAAGCCCTTCGATGGTGGTGATTTCCTTTCCTTCGGCTTCCATCGCGAATACCAGACAGGATTTGACCGACTTTCCGTCCAAAAGCACGGTGCAGGCTCCGCAATACCCGTCATTGCAGCACTTTTTCGATCCCGTCATCTCCAGGTCCAAGCGCAGCGCATCTTGAAGCGTACGGCTCGGATCAATATAAACCGTTCTGTCTCTGCCGTTGACTTTCAGCGTAATTTCTTTTTTCATCGAACAATTCCTCCCTCATCTATCTTGAAAATCACTTCCACCCAAAAATGAATTCTTCACACAAGAATACCACTTTGATGGCCAACCATTGCATGGACCGCTTGGGGCACGTCGGATAAATCATGGATGACGTAAAATCGATCTGCGCCTGCCCATTTGTACCCCCACCAACCGTACAGATCTAACTTTGCGGTTCCGTTAAGCGTTTCCACTGTAAAGTCGCTGCCAGACTGGCTTCCTACATAGCAGATGTGCAGACTGGGAATTTTCTGGACGAGCCGATTCAGACTGGCGAACATTTTCTCGCCGCGTGTCGGCATGCAGTCGCTGACAAGGATCATCTCGGTTGCTTCATATTCATCCAACAGCTGCGAGGCGAAGAGAAGCACGGCTGACAAATCCGTACTTCTTCCTTCCGGCAAATGCATAATTTCATGAATCACGGATTTCATATCGCGAGGCTGATGAAGCTGTTTGATCGCGCTGATTTCCTGATCAAATGCGTATACTCCGTATCTGCTTTGCTCTCTGGTGCCCAGCCGGGCCAAAGCTCCCGCCAATACGGCGGAAATCCCCAGCTTCCTGCCGACCATCGAACCGGAATGATCGATAAATACGATAAAATTTTTCTTCATGGGAGCCCGGTACCGGATTCGGATATCATCCGGTTGAATGCTGCGCGGCGCTCCCATCAGCCGGCCCAAAGTTCCTTCGATATCGATTTCGCCGCCGGCCGCTTGCTGCCACGATTTGCTTGAAAGCCTTACCCCCTCCTTTCCGTATAAGCTTGACTGGCCACTGCGAATGGACGCTATCGTTTGCTCGCCCCATTGCTCCACTTCTTTCAAGGATATCCAGGGCTGGGACCGATATTGCTTCAAATGCTCCACTTCATAAGTCAAACGGACCTGCAGATCCATGAAAGGAACTTCATGCGGCCTTCGATCCGAAGCTCCGCGAACCCCTCCCGCTCCCGAGCCTTTCCACGCCATTTCAAGGATCGGCGGGGATGGGCCGGAATTCTCCCGGACAGCACCGCCGCTGCTGTTTTCCGATGCTTCACCGCCGCCGGCTTCTACCAAGGCCCCTCCGGACGAATCCTGATCGGTAAAATCACTTGCCTTTTGCCACTGCTCAAACAGCCTTTCATAACCTTTGGGAGGCATGTTTTTCTCCATGATTTCACGGATGACCTCAGCTCCCGTGCGTCCGCTGGAAGGCTTTACTTGAATTTTGCTTAGAAAAGCGGCCACTCCGGATGCCAGAATGATTTCGGATGAAGGCTTCGCCCAACCGTTCAACAGACTTAAAAAGTCGATCGGCCCCCTGATCGAAGAACCGTAACGCAGATCGGGATGCACCCTTGAATCGCGTGCGATCCGAATAGCGTATGACAGCCAATCCCCACTCCAACCCGGATGCTTCCTTCGCAAAATCTCGGTTTCTTCTTCCTCCGATTGATAGCCTAATTCCAGCATGACAAAACGGTCCGCCAAACCTCTTGACAATCTTTCCGTACCGATATCATCTATGGGATTGCTGGAACCGATCAACGAAAATCCGGACTCGGCGACCACTCTTCCGTAATGGGGAATTTCAATATAGCCGTCCGACAGCGCCGTCATCAACACATTCAGCGCTCCGCTTGGCGCCCGGTTGAATTCCTCGATATATAAAATCCCCCCTTGCCGCATCGCTTTCGTCAATGGACCGGGAAGAAAATATTCTTGTTTGTAGCCCTCTTTAATAACTAAAGCGGGATCAAAGGTGCCGACCAGGGAATAGGCGCTTAGCTGCTCATCCCCGGTAGCTTGAAATAGACGCCCTTCCCCGTTAAGTTCTTTTGATATCGCGCTCAATATGGTAGTTTTGGAAACACCCGGCATTCCAATCAGCAAAATAGGCTGTTTGGCCCGAATAGCCGCCAAAATGATGCCGATTTCATTTTTTCGGCCGACAATCTGCGTGCATAGTCTTTCATAAATACCCGTATTCAGCATCGGCTCACCCCGTAGATTTCGTCTCCAGCCGTGACAACATAATACAAGTGAAAAATTTCGATAAGGATATGTAAAATTATAGTATTTAGTGCTAGAATATTTCTATGCCAATGTAGTATAAATCATACTGTGAGCCTATCGAAATTTTTCAACCCTGTATTTATGCTATTTGGCAATCTTTTTCTTTAAATTCTTCTTGAGGCGGTGGAGCTTTGAATCGCGCTCGCCTTTTCATTCGCTGCAATGATCCAGTAAACAATCGCTGCCACGATTAAACCGACCACTGCAGTTGAAAAATGAGGGGCGTTAAATTCCACGATTAAAGCCACCGCCGAACCAATCCCCCAGGCGACGAACGGCTTGACCCGAATATTCTCGGCAATATCCGCGCCTTTTCTCAAGAAAAATTGGTCTACAATAATAATTCCTCCAATCGGCGGGACCAGAATACCGAGAAGCGTCAACCAGTTAATGAAGAAGCTCCAAATCCCCATGACCGCCGCGAAAATTCCAATCGCTCCCAATATGATGGTGGCCACCCTCATGCGTCCTCCCACGATATGGGACCAACCTACCGCACCATTGTAAAGACAGTGGGAACAAACCGACCCGAGATTGATGAACAAGAACAGAACTGCCAATACCGCCAAAAATCCGCCCTTGTCGGCAAAGAAACGGAAGATGTCCGTTTTGGCTACGGAAGCGGTGAGAATCCCTCCGAAAACTAAAGCAACCACATTGGCAAAGGGGAAAGCGGAGAACGTAGCGATGAGTGAATCCCTGGGATTTTTAGCCCAACGGTTGAAATCGCCGGTCATGGTACCAGCATCGGCAAACAACGCGATGACCATCGTAATTGCTACACCGAACGATAATGGAGTCGCTGTATTTCCCGCAAAGGAAGTAATCGCGCTCCATCCCGATTGGGAGACAACATCGGTGACGGCCCATAAACCGAGAACGACAAACAGCGGGGCTGAAACGATTCCGATGTAGGAAAGCGCTTTAATTCCTATAAACGTGACTGCCATATACAGGAGACCCGCCAGCAAGGTCATCGCAAACAAATTGGCGCCAAACGCGTCATGCATAAAGGTTCCCGTCAAACCTGTCTGCACCGCAAACCATCCGATAATCAGGGTCGATAATAGACCGGAGGCAACAACATAGCCTTTCCGGCCGAACGTTGTAGAGGCTTGAAGAGCGAAGTTATAGCCTTTTTTCGTCGATAGGACGCCAAGCGTGCCGACATAGGCAAACATGATCAAATTACCCAGCAGAATAGCCCACATGCCTTTGGTGAAGCCAATGCCGGCAACAATGGCCGAACCGGTGAGCGCGCCGGTAATGATCATCGGAAAGCCCATCCATACCGCTGACACAGACAATACGCCTTTTCTGGCTTTGAGAGGAACCGATTCGTGTTCATACTCCTCTTCCAAGATGACGTGCTCCATATCTTCTTCCACACGATGCAGTTCTGCGTTAACATTTGACATCCGACTTTCATCTCCTTTAGTTTAGTTCATTTTGAATTATTTTTATATTCTGATATTTCCGGCTGACCAACCCCCTTCCCAGTAAATTTCCTATCTGGAAAATTCACATCCGCTAAAAATAATTCAACCGAAAGCATGCCTGAATTAACTTTCTGAAAACGAAAAAACCGTTAAGCGTCGGTATTTTTCATTTTCAGAAACAGCAGAAGTAGCCCGCTTTCAGTATAAATGTGAATTCTTCAAGGACGCTTTGACGCGCCATTCCCCTCAGCTTCCGGTCATGCAGTTGAAATGGCACTGGACAACTTCTCAAAAATTTTCCAAAATGACTTTTGCTGTATGTCCAATATGCGTGCTGATCAATTGCTTCAATTTTTCAGTATCCTTTTTGCGAATGGTTTCAAGTATTTCATGATGCTGTCTTTGGGCGAATTCCAGTGAGGCGACCGTAGAAGTGTACAAACGCATATAAGGTTCGATGGCAACCCATAAATTTTCAATTATCTGCATTAATTGCTTGGACCCGGACATCGCATAAAATTCTAAATGAAACTGGCGGTTTAATGATCTCCATAGATTCACATCGCCCATTTGATTGTCCATTTCACGAACGATTTCTTCGAACCTTTGCTCATTTGACTTTTTCAGATTCGGCAAAGCCCATTCGGCCGCCAAGATTTCAAGGCGATTGCGGATTTCCATGATTTGCTGGACTTCGTGAGCCGATAAAAGCTTGATCGTTACTCCTCGGCGATCATATGTAACCAAACCTTCCGACTGCAACTGCCGCAATGCTTCCCGCACAGGCATCACACTGACTCCATATGCCTCCGCAATTTGCCGGATCGTTATTTTCTCGCCGGGAATCAATTGACGATTGATGATTTGTTCTCTTAATTTCTCATAGACTTTTCCCTGTACAGATTCTACTTTTATGATTTCCGATGACATTGCCCCATCTCCGTTTCAGTTTGCTAATCTACGGAATAATATCATAAACCGGGGTAAATTGCGGAAAAATACGCAGAAACGTTCAAAATGAAGTATAAAATAAATGTTTGTGATCACAGATCACAGATCACATTTGATGATATCGTTATTTTACTAGTCGGCATTCTTAGTGTCAAGAATTTTTTGAATAATTTTATGTCGTTTTTTGTTTTAGTGTTATATTATATTACATATAATCAAATTAATAAGAGATTTTATATAAAAAAATCAAAATTTTTATTTTATTCAGATCCATTTCTCTGATATATGGAATTATTATGTTATGCAATATAACATATATGAATATAAAAAAACCTCTACCGAGGTCAATTCAATGATGAGTGACCCGCGTAAAGAGGAAGGTTTTGATGCCAATTAGAATTTTCCTTTCCGGGGGCCTGGAAACTTATAAATTCTAATGTGGTAAAAAAATACAATTTCCGTTTCGATCAACCAACAGAATTTGTCTTCTTTATTTTTCTTGAATCTTCCGGCTTATGTTTCCAAAAACACTTTACCGGTACTGGATAGATCGTATCCGCCGATCGATGTTAGCTCCCGATGGAATGCCTCCGATTGCAAAATCGATTTGAGCACCTCAATCAGCTCCGAATTTTGACGGTTTTTCAAGATAATTAGATCATACCGTTCCCGGATAAGTGGGATAAAATCAACCCCTACAAGCATCGCGGCTTTCTCGATGCCGACACCGGCATCGGCTTCCCCGATTGCCACTTTGCCGGCAACCCCCATGTGACTCGATTCTTCGGTTTCATAACCGTTAATCGCTGCTGTCGGAATGCCGTGAAGCCGCAATTGCTCATCAAACAGCACTCTTGCGCCGGAGCCTTTTTCCCGGTTTACTATCCTAAGACCGGGCTGCTGCAAATCCGACCAGCTTCGAATCTTCCTGGGATTGCCTTTTTGCATATAAATTCCTGCCGTCCGGGACATCAGGTTGATCACAATGTAGGAAAACCCGACAAGAATTTTGCGGACATAAGGAAGATTATATTCTCCCGAATCGCCATCCAGCAAATGAATGCTGACAATGTCCGCCTCACCGCGGTACATCGCGATTAAACTGTCCATGCTGCCTGCGTAAGAACGGAGAGGCCTATAGTTTTTTGTCTTTTTTTCTATATGTTTGGCTAAACTATCCAGACTGATGTCCTGTCCGGTGATGACGATCGGTCTGACTCCGGGATACACCTGTTCGGCCTCCGCTCTCGGCGGTAGAACGGTTCCTCCCTTGGACTTCATTTTATAAGCATCCAAATCGGCTGCATCGACCCGCATTTGTTTTCCGACTCTGTAAGCGGGCAATTCGCCTTTTTTAATCAAGTCATAAACCGTCAACTTGGAAATTTTGAGAAGCTTTGAAATTTCATCGGTCGTGTAGGATGAATCGTTCGTCATCCATGTATCCCTCCAGCCTGAAAATTGGATTCACCCTCTTGAAAATTTATTCCCTCTTTACTTTTTAATATATAAAAAAATATAATTAGTATGGTTTAGATATAATTAGTATCATTTGATTGAAAATGAATGGAGATGGCCGAATGTCGCCGTTCAGCAAAAATCCAAGCAAATCCCTGTTTTTGATCCTTGCCCTAACACTCTTGTCCGTGCTTTGGGGTTGCAGCGGGAAATCTGTGGAAACCGTCCCCAACGGCAGCGACGCGAAAGTCGATCTGACGATTTCGGCAGCCGCCAGTCTGACGGACAGCTTGCAGGAAATCAAATCGATTTATGAGAAAAACAACAAATCGGTTCAATTAAACCTCAACCTTGGCGGGTCCGGAGCCTTGCAGCAGCAAATTGAACAAGGCGCGCCGGCGGATATTTTCATCTCGGCTTCAGCCAAGAACATGAAGCTTCTGGTGGATGGGCATTTGATCGATCAAGATCAACAGCAAGTGCTGCTTCATAATGAACTGGTCCTTGTCACGCCGAAAACCGGCAGTGTCTCCGTCACCCGGCTTGCCGATTTGCAAAAGCCGGAATTTACTCATATTTCCATAGGCGAGCCGGGAGTCCCGGCGGGAGATTATACAAGGGAAGCGCTGGCTTTCTACAAAATCGGCAATGATCTGCAGGCCAAGCTCGTCCCCTGCAAGGATGTCCGACAGGTGCTGACCTATGTGGAATCGGGCAACGCGGAAGCCGGGTTTGTGTACAAAACGGATGCCCTTACAACGGATCAAGTCAAGATCGCCTTAACCGTCGACCCCCAAAGCTACAAAGCGATCGAATATCCGGTCGGGATTGTCAAGGCCACCCGTCATCCGAAGGAAGCCGCTGACTTCTATCATTTTCTGCAAGGTGCAGAGGCTCGGGCTGTTTTCCAAAAATACGGATTTTCCCTGCCGAAGTAGGTTTTGACATGAATAGTATATATGAGTTTGTGACTCCAATTCAACTTTCGATCCGAATCACAGCCGTCTCCAGCATCCTGGTTTTTATTCTGGGAGTTCCAGCCGCATGGTGGATGACAAGAAAACCGTTCAGGGGCAAAGTGTTTGTTGAGAATTTACTGATGCTGCCGCTGGTTCTTCCTCCAACCGTAATCGGCTTCATCCTCCTGCTGCTGCTGGGCAAAAACAGCATTCTCGGACGATTTGCGGAATGGTTGTTCGATCAACCGATTATTTTTTCCTGGTGGGCCGCCGTAATCGCTTCCGTAGTCGTTGCCTTTCCCCTGGTCTACCAAACCATGAAGGTCGGGTTTTCATCGATTGACAAGGAACTGGAGGATGCCGGGAGGTCTATTGGGGCCAACGAATGGCAGGTCTTTTTCTGGATCACCTTCCCTTTGGCCTGGCGTTCCTTGCTTTCCGCTTATATTCTCGGCTTCGGCAGAGGACTGGGGGAATTCGGCGCCACGTTGATGATTGCAGGCAATATTCCGGGCAGAACACAGACCGTTCCCACCGCAATTTATTTGGCGGTAGACACCGGAAATATGACTTTTGCCTGGTGGTGGACCGGTTCCATAATGCTGATTTCCTTTTTGATCTTGCTGCTGGTCAGCCGCACCAAATAACCGTATAATCTGAATAGATTGCGATTTTACTACTGCGATGCAGTCAGGAGTGCGGCGAATGAAAGCAATGGGTTCCATCGGGGCAGTGATCTTGGCGGCGGGTTTGTCAAGAAGAATGGGAGAACCGAAATTATTTCTTCCCTATCGGGGTAGACCGCTTTTTCTGCAAACGGTGGAGACTGCGGTATTGAGCGGATTGGACCCGATTGTTCTGGTCGTCGGCGAGCATGAGGAAGGCTTTCGGGAGCTCGTCTCCTTCCCACAAGTGACGATCCTCAAAAATGAAGAATATTCAACCGGAATGGGCAGCTCGCTGCGAGCCGGGTTCAAGCACATGGAGGGAAAGGCGGCTGCCTCTTTCGTATTTCTGGCCGATCAGCCCTTTGTACCGTTGCCTGTCCCGCAGGAAATCATCAAGCGCTACCGACAGGAACGTTCGAACGGATACCTTATTTTCCAGCCCAAATATATGGAACAAGCGGGCCATCCCATCCTGTTCGATGCCGGTCTGTTTCATGAATTTAGAGAGCTTCAAGGTGATATCGGAGGCCGGGAGATCATCCGTAAATACCGGGATCAATGCATGCCGGTCCACTTCCGGAATGAATCCTGGGGAATCGATATCGATACGCCTGATGATTATGAACAAGCGCTAAAATTGGAAAGCCGGAAATTGAAAGGCGATGCTGCGGAATAAGCTTGCCCAACTCGGTCCGAGCTCTATCGGGCCGCTCTTTCGATCCGTTCGGCAATGGATTGTTTGGGGAGTATAATTTGCGTAACCTGTCCCTTTCCGATGATTCCCTTTTCGTTGCGAACCTCTACATCGGTTACGACCCGATTTCCCTGAATTGCCGTGCATTCAGCTGTCGCCGTAATTCGTGAGCCTGCGACCGCCGGCGCTAGATGAGACACATTCACGGCAATCCCCATGCCTTCTTCATCTTCCTTCAAATAGGGAAGAATGATTTGCCGCGCCGCATATTCCATATGATAGACCATCCACACCGTTCCGAACACTTCATGGACAACCTGTCCTTCGAATTGGGCATACATCTCCGGAGTCACCACCGCGGAAACCGAACGCTGTTCTCCGATTTTCAAACCATCTAGCACAGGCTGTTCCTCCCTTATAACCTCGTTCATCAAGCTGCTTCCATTATTGATCTTACCCAATGCCGGATAATGTTATATTATTGCTTTCATTCGATTCGATGTCAATTCATAATTAATTTCACTTTACGTACACTCGTTCTCATACGATTGCAACCATCATTTTGTTGAATTAAATCATTAAAATTTATTTACAAAAATGTTAAAATAACATGAACGATTAAATAACATTATTAAGGAAGAGAGTTCATATGGATTTAGATACTCGCCAATTACGCTATTTTATAACCGTCGCTGAGCATTTAAGCTTTACGGAAGCCGCCAACAAACTCTTTATCGCTCAGTCAGCCGTGAGTCAACAAATAGCGGATTTGGAAGAGAAGGTCGGTGTCAAGCTGTTCATCAGGAGCAAGCGATCTGTTCAATTAACTCCCGCAGGCGCGGTATTTCTTCAGGAAGCCACGAAGATCCTGAATCGAGCCGCTGAGGCGATCGATAAGGCCAGACAAACCGAATCCGGCGTCATCGGAAGCTTGTCTATCGGTTTTCTTGCCACCCATGTCAGAAGCTTTCTGCCCGATGTGATCAAACGTTTCCGAGAATTGTATCCAAAGGTTGAACTCAATTTGAATCATTATCCCAGCAAAATGCTGAAGGAAGCGCTGGAGAGCAAAGAATTTGACATAGGTTTTACATCCCCGGCCGGTTTGCATCGAATCGAAGGAATTCAAATTCAGCCTATCCTCAAAGACCCGTACTGCATTGTGACCCATAAAAATCACCCGCTTGCCTCTCAATCGAGCATTAAGCTCTCCGACTTGTCGGATGAGCCATTCATTATACACAATCGCCACGACTCTCCTATCGGCTCCTACGATTATATCGTGAAGCTGTGTGAAAGCAGCGGCTTTATCCCGCGAATTGTCAGCCAGCCGCGATTTGTGGATACCGTGCTGATCCTGGTCGAAGCGGAGATCGGGATTGCCGTCCTGCCTCGCAGCTTCAAGCTGATGTCCGATGCTAATCTTCGTTTCTTGGAAATTGAAACAGAGGAAGATAAATATTTTGAATTAGTCGTCGCATGGAAAAAAATGAATGTTAATCCTTCTATACCTATTTTCCTTCAAGTGTTATCGCAGCTTCATCCTGGATTCCAACCGCCCGCAACCTGAAGCAGATGCGAATTTAATACAAAACAAAAGGCTCCAGTCGGCTTAACGCCAGCAACTGCAGCCCTTTCTTTCATGCTCATGGCATCGAACTTCTTTATTTTTTCCAAATCATCGAATCCACTTTATACTCGGTTTGGGTGACCCCCGTATCCTGCATGGCTTTTGCTACCCTTTGAATTTCTGCGATATCGGTAGACGACGGATATTCCTCCAGCGAAAGCTGATTGACCAGCTCCTCCGGCAATGAGGTAAAGGAAGGCAGCACTTTCTTGATCAGGGTTGGGTCCTTCTGAGCCAGCGCCGCGGCTTCCTGCACGCTCTTCACAAATGCTTCGACAATATCCGGATGATCTTTGACGTAATTTTCATTAGCGGCATACGCTGCAATCGGCAGCTTTGCCGTTGGTCCGGAAAATACATCGAAAACCACTCGAGCTTTGGCATCCTTGACTTTCGTATACTTCGTTACAAACGGTTCCACAACCCAAGCCGCATCGACACGATTCGTTTCCAAAGCCGCCCCCATCTCCGGAAAGGACATTTGCACCCAATTAATCTTCGTGTAGTCAATCCCTTTATCCTTCAGCCACTGATTGATCGCAATCGGTCCGATGCCGCCGATTACAGCGGTTGCGATCCGTTTGCCGAGCAAATCCTTCGGCTCCTTGATCGATGAATTCACGCCGGTAATGACAGCGCTGAATCCTTCTTGAGCACGTGCTGCTTCAGCCACAATTTCGATCGGTGTACCCTTCATTTTCGCTGAGATGAGCGTGGCATAGTTGCTTTGGGAAAACTGTGCTGCTCCCGACACAATGGCACTCGTTGTAGCCGGGCCGGTCTGCACTTTCACGATATTGACATTGAGTCCGTTCTTCTTAAAGATCCCCTGACTGTCTGCCAAGACAACCATGGCCGAATCAGTCACTGGAAGGGTGACAAAAGTTACGTCCGTCAATTTTTGAGAAGCGGTATCGGGAGAAGCAGTATCGGTGGCCGCAGGTTTGTTGGTTTCAGACGCATTTGAAACTGACGGCTTGCCGGTTTCTGGAGACGAACCATTCGAGGATACGCCACATGCTGAAAGCAACAAGGTAATGATCAGGAAATAAGCAATCGCCACTGATGGGCCAAACGGTTTTCTTTCACGTTTCATGCTAACCCCTCCCTCAATAAATTAATGTTTTCTTCGTTTTTCTCGCTTTTACGCATGTTTTCATCTTTGACGCACGAAGCGCTTGAGGATAATATTTGA
>NZ_JAYJLD010000042.1 GCF_035282765.1 Ferviditalea candida
GGGGATGAAAGCTTTGTCACTTCCATTTTACCAAACGTGAAAGGTGTTTTCTGCGTCAAGATGGACAATTTTTCTGGTGCTAGCCCACTAACGGTACGGGTTTAAGCCGAATTTTAAGCTGCGAAAGTTGAGTTATTAACTCGTCGAATTCAATTAAGCGCTTAATTTATCGACTCAGAAGTTTCCGCCCCCGCGGCGGAATGTTAGTTGAGTTTACATGAAGTTAGCTAGTCGGTAAGGATGTGTCGACTGAATTCACTTCCCCAAAACCCATTCTGGCTTGCTGCTCTGCGGACATTCACGGACGTTATCCCCAGCTTTAAAAACAGTGCTTAAGTGCTCGAAAACCTCGAAGCGACGGAAGTCCCGGCTTTTACCGAACAAGGCATGTTTGCGAATTTTTTACGAACAAGAGGTCGCGAGCGAATCTGCGGAGCGTATTGATGCTCGAAAGATTGGCTCGGGAATAATTCATGCTCGGGTCGATCTTTTTAGTCAGGACGAAAAACACTCCTTAAAGAAACATCGGCTATGCCAATGTCCGCTTTAAAAAGTGCAATTTCAAAACAGTCTTAATCCGGCGGCTCCGGATTAAGACGTCCTTATTTATATGCGGTATATGTGGGCTTTCCGCGCAAGGCAACGTTATTGCAGAAACAATTACGGGTTACGCGTTGCGAGTCCGCGGAGCGATTTGTTCAAGCGTCTGGTTCACTTTGTCGAACAGATTAGACACCTGCTGGTCGGTCGCGTTGGAGAGTTGAAGCCGGACAACTCTTCCTTGATCGCAGCAAACGCCTTGTCTACGTAGTGTTTTTCGAGTCGCTGCTAGTGCTGCCGGAATCATCGCTACTGATCTTGCTGACTTTCGAGTTTTTTAATCACATCTTCTTGAGAATGATCGATATTACATTCGCCCATTCAAAATCAGCTCTTGTCTTCAATACTTTTAAAGGATCAATAAAAATATACCATATTATTTGACAGAGGCGCATGGTAGAGTTCCTCCCCGGAAAAGGGGAATCTCTTTCATTAATCCTACAAATATCGTGCCGTGACCATTTTTTTGCGGGTATAAAACTCGACTCCGTCCTTGCCGTTGGCATGCAGGTCGCCGTAGAACGAATTCTTGTAGCCGGAGAACGGGAAGAACGCCATCGGCGCCGGAACTCCAAGATTGATGCCCAGCATCCCCGCATCGATTTCCTCCCGGAACTGGCGAACCGCTTTTGCACTATCCGTATACAGACAGGCCCCGTTGGCAAATTCCGATTGATTGGTAATGGCAATCGCTTCCGTTAAATCCTTGGCTCGGATAACCGACAGAACCGGCGCAAAGATCTCGTCCGTCCAAATTTTCATGCCCGGCTGTACGTTGTCAAAGATCGACGGGCCTACAAAATATCCTTGTCCGCAAGTCGCAGCATCCTTCCGGCCGTCCCGCACCAAAAGGGCTCCTTCCTTTTCGCCGATTTCAATGTATTTAATGGTGCGTTCCTTATGACTCTCGCGAATGACCGGTCCGAGGAACACCCCTTTATCCAGCCCGTTGCCGATTTCAATTTGCTCTGCGGCATTCTTCAAGCCTTCCACCAGTCGATCCCCGATGTCTCCGACAGCGACCACCACCGCGCAAGCCATGCAGCGTTCGCCGGCGGAACCAAAAGCCGCGCTGATGATCTGAGTGACTGCATGGTCCAGAACGGCATCCGGCATGACAATCGAATGGTTCTTGGCACCGGCCAGCGCCTGCACCCGCTTGCCGTGCGAGGTTCCCGTCTTGTAGACGTATTCTGCGACCGGCTGGGAACCCACAAAGGACACCGCCTTAATATCGGGATGCGACAGGATTCCGTTCACCACATCGCGGGCACCGTGCACGATGTTCAATACGCCGTCCGGCAAGCCGGCCTCACTGAACAATTCAGCCAGGCGATTCGCCAACATCGGAGTCCTTTCCGACGGCTTCAGCACAAATGTATTGCCGCAGGCAATGGCCAACGGAAACATCCAGGCGGGCACCATCATCGGGAAATTGAACGGCGTAATCCCTCCGACCACTCCAATCGGATATCGGTACATCCCGGATTCGATATCGCTCGCAATGTCCGGCAGTTGGCTTCCCATCATCAGCGTCGGAGCGCCGGCCGCAAATTCCACGCATTCAATCCCGCGCTGAACTTCCCCGTAAGCCTCGCCGTAGCTCTTGCCGTTCTCCAGCGTAATCATGCGGGCCAATTCATCCCAATGCTCGACCAGCAGCTGCTGATATTTGAACAAGATGCGGGCGCGGCGGGGAACCGGCGTCTTGCTCCAGGTCGCATAGGCTTGCTTGGCCGTTTCTACAGCTTTATCCAAATCCTCCTGGTTGGAAAGAGGCACGTAAGCCAACGCTTCTCCCGTTGCCGGATTGGGAACGACTTCGGTTTGGCTTGAAGCCGATGCCACCCATTGCCCTCCGATGTAATTTTTTAATGTTTGCACGACAGTATTTGTTGTCATTTGTGCTCCTCCTTCTCTCACTTGTATGATTAGTTTTGGGCTGATTGCGTCATCTCAAAATCATAGTCATAGCAAACACGGTACAACTCCATGATTTCACCATGGGTCGGAACTCTCGGATTATTCCCCGGACTGCCGCTGGCCAAAGCATCCGCAGCCATCTTCGGAAGCAGCGGTTCCAGCTTCTCTTTGTCGATCCCCCAGGTTTTCATATTCGGAATTTTCAAATCGCGGCATAAAGCTTTGATTTCCAGAACCAATTCGTCGACCGCCTCCTCATCGGAAACCGTTTTCATTTCGGGTTTCACTAGTCTGGCGACGATTGCCAGCCGTTCCAAGGCGCTTTCTTTCGTAAATTCCAGCACAGCCGGAAGCAGCATGGCATTGGACACTCCATGCGGAACGTGGAACATGGCGCCGATCGGACGGGACATCCCGTGAACCAAGGTTACGGACGAATTGGAGAAAGCCGCACCGGCCAGCATGGAAGCCAACGCCATTTCCGATCTTGCCTCCATATGGTCTTTTTGCTGATAAGCCAAGCGAAGATTATTCATGATCAGCTCGATCGCCTGCAAAGCCCAAGTATCGGTAACCGGCTGCGCCCGGCGGGAAATAAACGCCTCCACGGCATGGCACAAAGCGTCTACGCCCGTCGCCGCCGTAACCGAAGGGGGACATGAAAGAGTGAGCACCGGATCGACAATCGCCGCCGCCGGAAGGAATGCGGGATGGGAGATCATCAGCTTGACATCGTTCTCCGTGTCGATGATGACGGTCACTTTCGTCACTTCCGAGCCTGTACCTGCCGTCGTGGGAACAGCAATCAGCGGAAGCGGTTTCTCCTTATACGGCTCCTGAATGCCGACGTAATCCCGGATATGACCGCCGTTCGTCATCAGCACTGCAACCGCTTTCGCAGTATCCAAGCAGCTGCCGCCGCCGACCGCAACGATTACGTCGCATGCTTCCCGTCGGCAGATCTCAAGTGCTTCCCGCACATGGATATCCGTCGGCTCGGAATCGATTCCCGTATACTTTGCATAAGGAATCCCCTGTTCGCCTAAATACTTTTCACAGAGCTGCACGTTTCCGATCCGATCCATGATGGGATCGCTGATGATCATCGCCTTTTTGCCAAAACTGCCGGTCAGCTTTCCTACTTCATCAAAACTTCCTGGACCATACATGATTCGATTCGGCATGAACAATTGGTGGAATGACATCCTTTTAAGCCTCCTACTGTAAATAAATTTATTGTACACCAATCTGCATAATCCATAAATATCTATTTATCATTTTATTCGTTTGATTTGGATATGTCGAAAGATTGTCTTTTTCTACCCATCCTTCCGTTGAAAAAAGTTGACCGTTTGCAAAATGGGACTGCCCGAAGTCATCCGACTATGGGGGCAGCCCCTTCTTCTGATCCGGAGATGCGTCCTGATTTTTGAACTCTCATTTCGAGCAAAGCGCAAAGAATTGCGAGAGATCCTCAAGCTTGTCAAATTCCCAGACCAGCTCCACCAGCTGCTTTTGTTTGTCAGCCGGCAGGACGTCGGCCGTCACATCATAAAACTTTTCCTCCAGCTGCGCATTGGTCATCGGAACGTCCATGCTGCCGATGGCATGCTCGATAAATTCCTCGATCACCCGTCCGTCATTCAGGGTCGCCCGGATCAACGCCTGATCCTCTTGCATCTCCCGGTTGACGGACAGCCTGATCTTGTCGCGCAGGGCAACCACCCGCTCATCCTTGACCCGTTCATCGGAAAACTGCTTGACGCCCGCTTTTCCGTCAATCAACCCGACAGCCGTGCAGTGATAGACGCTGAACTTCCCTTCCAGTCCGGTCTGCGGGTTGGTTTTGCCGGTCAGCTCCTCGACCAGCGGATGAACCTCCAATTCAATGGATGCCACCTGTTCCGGCAGGATCGAATGCTTATTCCGGATCCGGACCGCTCCGTCGATGGCCGGATGCGTTACGATGCCGCTGGCAAACGGCTTGTAGCTGTTCTTGAGAATTTCCCAAGTTTCTCCCCAACGGTCGGTGACGCGCTCGAACTTGGGTTCCTCCGACAGGACATGGCCGTAACCGCGCTTCGCTTCCAACGATTGCGTGGAGCTGGTGAAGCCGGATTCGGCCAGCAGGGCCGCCATCAGTCCATTCATGGCCGCCTTGCCCGGATGGAAGGGCTTCGTCATCGTGCCGAACATTTCGCGCAAGCCGGTAGGTTCCGTTGCAGCCAGGCCGATCGCATAAGAAAACCGCAGGTGATCAAGCCCCTGCAGCTTGGCGATTGCCGCCGCAGCCCCGACGGTTCCCACCGTTCCGGTGATATGCCATCCCCTCCAGTAATGGGAAGGATACAATGAGAGCGCCAACCGCTCCTCCACCTCGCAGCCGAGCACAAATGCCTGAAGCACATCTTTTCCGGTCAGCCCTTTAAGCTCCGCGTAAGACAAAATCGCCGGATACACGGGAGCGGAAGGATGCAGCACCGTCTCCAGCAAAGTGTCGTCAAAATCAAAAATATGAGATGACATTCCGTTTAAGAGAGCCGCGAACAAAATGTCCGTTTTCACCCCTCTGCCAAGCACGGTGGCCTGCGCCTTGCCTCCGACGGTATCGGCCAAGCCCATCACCATGTCCATCGACGGATGCCAAGCGGCGCCAATCGCCACTCCCAACCAGTTCAAAAGACTCCGCTTCGCCTCAATCAACGTTTGCTCCGGCAAATCCTCGTATTTGGAATCTATCAAACGCTGAACCAATGTTGCAGTTACCATATTCATAGTCTCCTTATCCCATGTTTCTTTCCATCACATTATCTTTATGCTTCGTCGGCCGAAACCTTGTATTTCGCAATTTCCTGTTCATACAAATAACTCCGTATTCATACATGGCCGGAGCAAAAGGAATTTCATCGCGCTCATGTTCTCGCTGCCGCCGCCTTTGGGCAGCACGGTAATCTTGATCTGATCACCGGGAACGATTTCCGTATGTACAACAGCCGGTGTATTGTCGTTCGTATTGACCCGCAGCAGCGGGTCGCCGACGACGGACTTTCGCAGATAGCCCTCTTGGTAACCTTTTCTCACCCCGGCCTGCACCGCATCCAGATAGGCGCCTCCGACAATATGCACGTCCTGCCCTACCTCGACATACACCACGGCCAGCCCGGTGTCATGGCAGTAAGGCATATTCTCCGCAGCGGCCAGCACGGCATTTTCCAGCAGCTGATTGAGTATCGATTTGCCGAGCGGCGAAGCCTCCGTTTGTTCCGCTTTTTTGAAGCCGGCCAAAACGTCCGGAGGCAAGTAATAGCAAGCTTCCCAGCAAAGCCTGGCAACCGTGTCGCGAATTTCGTCGATATGTATGGTTCGCAAATTCCCACTCCTTATGTCTTATTCGATATCAGCTTGATCTTAATCTCCTGTCAGAAGGAGTGAAATTCCCGGGAAGATCATGACCAATATAAAGGCGATCAGCATCAGTCCGAAAAACGGAACCACCCCTTTGACCACTTCCCCGACCTTTACCTTTGAGATGCCGCTGACCACAAACAGATTCAGTCCAACCGGCGGGGTAATCATCGCAAACTCCATATTTATCGTCATTATAATGGCAAAATGGATAACGTTGATGTCAAACAGGGCCAGCGCCGGAAGCAAAATCGGCAGGGTGATCAAAATGATCGCGATGGATTCCAGGAACATGCCCAGCACAAAAAACAGCAGATTGATCCCGATCAAGAAAATCCATTTATTGGTTGTGCTATGCTCGATCCACGCGGTGAAATCCTGCGGAATCTGCTCGGTGGTCAAGAACATGCCGAATACGGTAGCCGATGCGATAATCAGGTAAATCATGGACGTAATGTTGATGGACTCTTTGAGCACCTCAACGAACTTCTTTACATTCATTTCCCGGTAAATAAACACGGAAACGACAAATCCGTAAGCGCTTGCGACGATAGCGGCTTCCGTCGGAGTAACGGCCCCGGTGTAAATGCCGCCCAGAATGATGATCGGCAGCAAAAATCCCCAGATTGCTTTGCCTGATTTCTTGATTCTTTCCTGCATCGTCTGCTTGGGCAGCGATCCGTAATTGTTGATTCGGGCGTGAATGATGGCGGACACCAGCAAAATTCCCCCGAGCAGCAGTCCGGGGATAATTCCCGCCGAGAACAGTTTGCCGATTGATTGCTCGGAGACTGCGCCGTAAATAATCAGAGGAATCGACGGCGGAATCAAAATCCCCAAGGTTCCCGCAGCCGCCACAAGCCCCATGGCATAGCGCTTGCTGTAGCCGGCATTCACCATTCCCGGAATCATGATGCTGCCGATTGCAGCGGCGGTGGCCGGGCTGGATCCGGAGATGGCGGCAAACACCATGCAGGCCAAAATCGTTACGACCGCCAGCCCCCCGCGGATATGTCCTATCCATGCTTTCAACGCCTCGATCAGATAATAGGAAATTCCGCCTTTGGACATGATGATTCCCGCAAACACAAAACCCGGAATCGCCATCAGCGTGGCGTTATTCAAGGAACTGAACATCTTCTGGATCACGGGATATAGAGTAAAGTCGATCATGTTCAAGGCCAACAGGCTGGACAACCCCAAGCTGATTGCAATCGGCACCCGGATCAGGCTAAGCAAGGCAAATGAACCGAATAAAACCAACGTTGCATTCATCATACGCCCAAACCTCCTTTGCCCTGAGTTTCCTTCAAATATTGTTCATGATCGATATGTCCCATAATTTCCTCCCGGTCCCCCTTGATGGCCTTGAACGCTTTGACAAAAAAATAGAGCGCCATCAAAGCCATTCCTACAGGCATAATGACATATGTAATCCAGATCGGAATGCCCACATCAATCGTAACGATCTTCTGTTCATATGCAAGCGCTATCATTTTGATCCCGGTTATGGTCATAAAAATACTGTATCCGGCACCAATCAGATTTGAGAGAGTGCTGACGAACCGCTTGACCGGATAGGAAAGCTTGTCATAAAGCAGATCGACCACAATGTGATGATTTGAACGCAAGGCGATCGCGAAACCGATAAAGACGGACCATACCATCAGAAATTCGAAAATTTCCAAAGACCACGCGGGCGGCATGTTAAAAATGTACCGCATGATAACCGCATATAAGCTTACCAGCACCCCGCTGACAAAAAGCAGGCCGGATAAAAATTCTTCCGCTTTCCCAAGCCGTCTCAACCACATTGCAATCTCCCTTTCCTCAATAAACTGTCGACAGTAGATACTGGTTAATTTCTAGTATAATAGATGAATGTTCTAAGTTAAATAAAAATTTTATTTTTTTAAGAATTTTATATTCACATATCTGCGGCCCATTTGTTATACTATTATATATACATAGATTCAAAATTTTTCAAGATTTGCTTCGATATGAATTGAAATAGTTTCCACTTCATCGTTTGAATGGAAGAAATCATAGCAAAAATAGCTGTCTATGTACCGGATGCTTTCCCCGGCGGCTTAGTCCACTTCAATAAGTAAGCGTTTGCAAAGAGGGTTCCATTTTTTTCTTGCACCTTCTGTCGACAGTCTACTTATTTAAAGCCCCAAGCTTCAAAGCCAGCGCAAGGCCGGTCATTCACAGGATTATTTGTTATCTTTCTTCTTTCAAAAATAAAATGAACTGAAAAAGGGGCCTGAAAAATGTTGAAAATGAAAAAGATTTCCACCCTGCTGCTTACGTCGGTTCTTACGCTCAGCCTCGCGGCATGCGGCAGCGGCGGCGGAAGCAAAGACGCCGCGCAGCCAAGCGCCGCTCCTGCAAACAGCGCTGCGCCAACCAGCGCGCCTGCCAGCAGCAACCCTCAGGATGACATTCAGCCGATCACCATCAAAATCTCCCACGTTGTCGCCGAAAATACACCAAAGCAAAAAGGCGCAGTGGCCATGAAGGACGAGATTGAAAAGCTGTCCAACGGAAAAATCAAGGTACAGGTATTCCCGAACAGCCAACTGTTCGGAGACAAGGACGAATACCAGAACCTGGTCGCCAACAACGTTCAGTTCATCATCCCGGATATGGCGAAACTGGTGGGCAACGACCCCGGCTTCAACATTCCGTCCATGCCGTTCCTGTTCAACAGCGACAAAGCCGCTGAAGGATTCTGGGACGGCCCCAAGGGACAGGAAATTTTCAAAAAGCTCGAAAAAGACGGAGTTCTCGGAATGGGCTTCTGGCCGAACGGTCCGAAGCAAATCACCAACAACAAACGTCCGATCAAAGCTCCGGAAGATCTGAAAGGCTTGAAATTCCGCACTCAGGGCGGACAGGTATTGGAGAAAGTTTATGCGACGCTCGGCGCCGGTTCCGTATCGATTCCGTTCAACGAACTGTATACCGCTCTCCAGCAGGGCACTGTTGACGGAGAAGAAAACACGTTCAGCAACATCGAATCCAAGAAGTTTGACGAAGTTCAGAAATATACGACCGTTATGGGACACACTCGCGTCGATTACGTACTGCTGACCAACACCAAGTTCTGGAACAGCCTGAACGATGCAACCAAAAAGATCGTTGAGGCAGGTATCAAAAAAGGCACGGAAGTGGCTCGCACGGAAGCGAACGCTCTCAACGAAAAGGCTTATCAAACGCTGAAGGACCGCAAAAAGACCGAAATCTATGTACTGTCCAAAGACGAGATTGCCAAATTCCGCGATGCTCTGAAGCCTGTGTATGACGAATATACCCCGATCATCGGCGAGGACGTTATCAAAGACGCCATGAGCCGCGAATAATCTCAGCAGAAGGCTGGCCGTTATGGGTCAGCCTTCTTTTGCAATAAAAAACCTCCCACCCGCTTGTTCAGCGGATTAGGAGGTTTTTTGCACATATTGGAAAAGTCCGTTACAGCGCCTTCAAACGACTGCAGATCGCGTCGGAAACCTCACGGGTCGATGCGCTTCCCCCGATATCCGGCGTTTTGACTCCGTCAGCCGTGACTTCTTCGATCGCATCGAGC
The DNA here is from genome assembly GCF_035282765.1 of Ferviditalea candida. Taxonomy (GTDB): domain Bacteria; phylum Bacillota; class Bacilli; order Paenibacillales; family KCTC-25726; genus Ferviditalea; species Ferviditalea candida. The sequence goes on from NZ_JAYJLD010000042.1 coordinate 9,518, forward strand.
AGTTTCTGGGCGATTTCATCCTCGCCGAAGTGGCTGAGCATCATTTGTGCAGTCCAGATCTGACCGAGCGGATTGGCGATGCCTTTGCCGAAAATGTCAGGCGCCGAACCGTGCACAGGCTCGAACATGGAAGGATATTTTCCATTCAGATTGATATTGGCCGCCGGAGCGATTCCGATGCTGCCCATGACCGCTCCGCCCAAATCGGTCAGAATGTCTCCGAACAGATTGGAGGCCACGATGACGTCGAAAATATGCGGCCGGGTCACAAAGAAAGCCGCCAGCGCGTCAATATGGTACGAAGCGGTTTCAACATCGGGATAATCCCCTTTTACCTGCTTGAATACTTCATCCCAGAACGGCATGGAGTGAAAAATCCCGTTGGACTTGGTGGCGCTTGTGACATGCCCCCTGCGCTTGCGGGCCAGCTCAAATGCGTAGCGCATGGCCCTTTCCGTTCCTTTTCGGGAGAAGATCGCATTCTGGATGGCAAGCTCGTCCTCTCCCCGGTGAATGCGTCCGCCAATTTCACTGTACTCGCCTTCGCTGTTTTCCCTGACCACAATCATGTCGAAATCCTTCGGATTCGCCAAGGGCGATTGCAGGCCTCTCATCAATTTCGCCGGGCGGATGTTGATGACCTGTTCGAATTCACGGCGAATTTTTATCAGCAGCCCCCACAGGGAAACATGGTCGGGAACAACTGCCGGATTGCCGACCGCGCCGAGAAAAATGGCCTCAAACCCCTGCAGGATTTGCAACCCGTCATCCGGCATCATTTTTCCGTTTTTCAAATAGTAGTCACAATTCCAGGGAAACTCGGCAAACTCAAATTTCAGCCCTCCATGCACCTCTGCAATGGTTCGCAGCACATCCAGCGCTGCCGGGACAACCTCCTGGCCGATTCCGTCACCCGGAATTACGGCAATTTCAAATTTTTTCACACCAAATTCCTCCTTATGTATGAACCAGTGTACATCACACGTTGAAACCAGAGTGACCGCTCAATCTAGCTTGCCATCGAGCATTTTGATCAAATTGTGCATATCATGAGTGACATGATCGGACATTCGAGCCCCCGCCTTTTCCTCGTCCCGTTCTTTAATGGCCTCAAAAATTCCCTTATGCTCGTTGAATATCGTCCAATCCCGGTTTTTTCCCTGAAAATTGAGCACCCTGTAATAATAGCTCAGGGATCGCAAATCATAGAGCTGCTTTTGCAGGCGCTTGTTTTGGCTAAACTGAATAATCAAATCGTGAAATCTGGAATTCAGCGCAATAATGGTTTCACTTCTTTGCGGATTTTTCTCTTCGATATATTTTCGAGTTTGCACCAGAGTCGTTTCAATTTCTTTCAATTCCCGGTTGGAAGCCAGCCGGGCAGCCAGTTTCGCCGCCAGAGACTCCAGTATGATCCGGCATTGATAGATATCTTCCATATCGCCCAGTGTCGGCTTGTATACCGTAACCCTGGATTTATCGTCAATAAACAACAGCCCTTCCTTTTCCAAGGCGCGAACCGCTTCCCGAACCGGGCTGCGGCTGACCTTGAAATCTCTGGCCATCTTTGCTTCGTAAATGCGCTCTCCCGGTTTGAACACACCCTGCATGATCATCTGTTTAATCGAATAATAGATTTGATCATAATAGGGAACCGATTTTTCCACAGAAAATTGATCCATGCCACCTCACCTGCCTTTGTCGTCTGTCGACACTTAGCATGTGAAAATTATATAATACTTTTTATAGTCAATCAATAAATAAAATCACTATAAATATCCCAGCCAGGACCACCAGGTAAAGGCCATCCCAAAGGTCAGCACGATCGTAATCAGCGTCAGCCAAATGCCGGGTTTGATAAAGTCGCGCTGCGTGACCCAGCCCGTCCCATGCACCATGACGCCGGGAATCGTCTCCACGACCAACAGGAAGCCGAACAGGCAGGTCATTCCGGTAATGAACGCCAACAGCACGGCCGGCGCATGCTCGGAATGCGAGGAAAGCGCCATGACCACCGGAACTGTGGCGATCACTGCGGTTGAAACATTGGAGGTTACCTTATGGATCAGCTGGGTCAGCACCGCTACGGTCAATACGGCAAGCGCCGGATTGGAGAATAGATAAATCGTGAAATCGCTCTCCAGCCATTGCGACAGGTAACGGATCGCCCCGGTTTCATACAGCGCCCGTCCCAAGGATAAGGTCACGCCCAGCAGCGTCAATGTGCCGAAATTAATTTGCAGCATTTTATCCCAGGCTGACACCTTGATGCCCGGCCATGCCAGCAGCACCGCTCCGATCAAGGCGGGGATCACCGGCGGCCAGCCGTGCACGCTCTCCAATGTCCACAGAATAAAGACAAGGAGCAAAATCGCGAACAAGCGCTTTTCCTGTGAAGTGATCGGTCCCAATTCGGCAATCATTTCTTTCATTTTGTCTTTCAAGCCCGCTGGAACTTCTTCCCGAACCGGGAACACTTTATATAAGACAAACCAGGAAATCGGGATCATCAACAGCCACATCGGAAGGGCCATCAGCAGCCAGTCAAAATAGGTTACATTCTGTTTGGTGTAATAATTGATCAGATCCACGGTGATCACATTGCCGATTGCCGCGGGCAAAATGGCGACTCCGCTGACGTTGCTGCCGATGGCAACGCCCATCATCAGCTTTTTGGCACGCATGTCTCCTTTTTGCAGTCCGAGAATCGACATGACGGAAAATACGATCGGCAGCAGCATCGCCGTTCTCACCGCCGCCGCAGGAATAAAGATCGCCATGATTTGCGGAATCAGGATGATCCCCGCAAGAATGCCTCCCTTACTGTCCCCCAGCCAATACATCAGTTGGTAAGCCAGCCGTTTGCCCAATGACGTCTGTTCCACCGCGCTGGCCAGCATCATCCCGGCCACAATCAGGAAAATCGCCGGCGACGCAAAACCGGACAAGGCAAACTCGGTTGTCACCGCGCCCGATACCGGAAGCGCGAACAGCACCAATACGGCCGTCATGGAAAAAGGGATCGGCTCCAGCACCCATAGGGCGATCGCAGCCAGCGTAATCGACAGAGTTACCCTTGGGGCATAATCAACGCTTCCCTGCAAACCGAAAAATACCGATGAAAAAACAAATGCCGATACCGCAAAAAACAATAGCTTCTTATTCAAAAAATGAAAAAACGGCAAACGTTCTTTTTGGACTTTTGATGAAGCGTTCGACAACATTTCGTTCCCCTCGGATCTGTTGAATTCTTGATTTGGGCGAAAGCAAATCAATGTGCCGAATCTGAATCCGACTGAATTCGATAATTTTGGACTCCGCTCTCATAGAGATCGTTTCCGTGAATATCATTAATGACAACGGCCGGAAAATCCTCAATGGCCAGCTTGCGGATCGCTTCCGGGCCAAGATCTTCGTACGCGACCAATTCGACGCTCTTGACGGTTCGCGACAGCAGCGCCCCCGATCCGCCGATTGCAGCGAAATAGACGGCCTTGTGCCGGACGATCGCTTCCCGGACATCGGCATTGCGGTAGCCTTTGCCGATCATCCCTTTCAAGCCGAGCTCCATCAGCTTCGGCGCGTATTTGTCCATGCGGCCGCTGGTTGTCGGCCCGGCGGAGCCGATCACCATACCCTGCTTGGCCGGAGTCGGGCCGACATAATATATCACTTGATTGCGGATGTCGAAAGGAAGCTCCCGCCCCTGCTCCAGCTGCTCGGTCATCCGCTTATGGGCCGCGTCTCTCGCCGTGTACACCGTTCCGCTGATCAGCACGCGGTCGCCGCTCTTCAAAGAAGCGATCGTTTCTTCCGATAAGGGTGCCGTGATTCGGATCGCCATAGTCTTATTTCCCCCTTTTCCAGTTTACAGTAACTTCATCCTACAGAACAGCTTCCTTGTGCCGGCTCGCATGGCAGTTGATATTCACGGCCACCGGCAAGGAGGCGATATGGCAGGCGGCCGTTTCGACTTTGATGTCCAGTGCCGTCGTTCGCCCGCCCATTCCTTGGGGGCCGATTCCCAGCCTGTTGATCTCCTCGATCATCTCTTCCTCCAGCTTGGCGATCTCAGGTTGGGGATGACGTTCGCCGAGCGGACGGAACAAGGATTTCTTGGCAAGATACGCGCACCGTTCAAAGCTGCCGCCGATCCCCACGCCGACGACCATCGGCGGGCAGGCATTCGGTCCCGCAGCCTTGACCGTTTCCAGGATAAACCGCTTCACACCGTCCAGTCCGTCGGACGGCTTGAGCATTTGGAGACGGCTCATATTTTCGCTGCCGGCGCCCTTTGCGGTCATGTGGATTTTCAACCCGTCGCCGGCGACAAGCTCAAGGTGAATCACCGCCGGCGTATTGTCTCCCGTATTTTTGCGGGTCAGCGGATGACCTACGATGGAATTCCGCAAATAGCCTTCTCCGTAGCCCCTGCGGACGCCCTCGTTGACCGCGTCGTTCAAGCTTCCTCCAACGATTCGGCAATCTTGCCCCAGCTCGATGATGAACACCGCCATTCCGGTATCCTGGCACATCGGGACCTGCTCATTCCTGGCGATTTCCGCATTCAGAATCAGATCGTTAAGCACATCCCTGCCGGTATCCGATTCCTCTTTGCGCAGCGCCAACCGGAAGGCTTCCAACACATCCTCGCCCAGATTGGTGTTGGCCTCCTTGCACAATTCGGCAACCTTGAGGACGATATCTCCGTACTGCACTTCTTTCATGCGCGTTTCCTCCTTTCAAAAGCGAAACTGATTTCATCACGAGCCATTATTCCTCAATTTCCCATGAACCATTTTCGCAGCGCGTACACATTCGCTTCCCTGTTCAATTCGGCCAAAGCCGCCGCCAGCGGAATTTCCTTGGGACAGCTCTTTACGCAGTTCTGCGAATTGCCGCAATTCACGATGCCTTCGGGACCGATAACCGCGTTCATGCGCTCTTTTTTATGCTTGCCGCCCGTGGGGTGCATGTTGAAATACTTGGCCTGCATCATCGTCTGAGGCCCCATATAGAAGGAGCGCTCATTCACGTTCGGACAGGCTTCCAGGCAGCAGCCGCATGTCATGCAGGTGGAGTATTTGTAGGCTTCCTGCTGCTCCTCCTGGGAAATCAGCGGACCGGAGCCGAGCGCATAAGTGCCGTCGATCGGAATCCAGCCGTTGATTTTTTTGAGCCCGTCGAACAGCCGCTGCCGATTGACGTGCAGATCCCGCTGCACCGGAAATTTGCTCATCGGCTCCAGCACGATCGGCTGGACCAGCCGCTCGACCAGCGCCGAACAGGCCTGGCGGACCTTGCCGTTGATGATCATGCTGCAGGCCCCGCACACTTCCTCCAGGCAGTTCGATTCCCAAACCACTGCGCGGACCTTTTGCCCCTTGCTGTTGACGGGGTTTCGCTGGATTTCCATCAGCGCGGCGATGACGTTCATGTTCCGGCGGTAAGGCACCGCAAATTCTTCCCAGTAAACGCCTTCATCCGGACCGTCCTGGCGCTTCACGCGAATCATGATTTTTTTCTCGGCGTCATGACTTTCCCTCATCGTTCCCCTCTCCCTAGCGTTCAAAATTTAAGACTCCCGCTTTTCATCCTGGGGAGCTTGCTTGACGACATCATAGCGTCTCGGCCTCGGTTTGAGGTAGCGGGTATCCACTTTCTCATAGCTGAATTCCGGGCCTTCCGGCGTATACCTGGCCAGCGTGGTCTTCAGCCAGTTTTCATCGTCGCGTTCCGGAAACTCCGGCTTGTAATGGGCCCCGCGGCTCTCATTGCGCAGCAGCGCTCCGAGCGTGATCACGCGCGAAAGCTCCAGCATATTTTTCAGTTGGCGGACAAACGGAACCGTCCGGTTGTCATATCGGGCCGTGTCGTCGACTCCGATATTCTTCCAGCGCTCCAACAGCTCCTGCAGTTTCTCATCGGTCTTTTGCAGCCGGTCGTTATACCGCACAACCGTCACGTTGTCGACCATCCAGTCGCTCATTTCCACATGCAGCTGATACGGATTCTCATGGCCGTCCATCTTGTAAATCCGTTCGATCGCCTGAACCTGCTTGGCGCGCTCCCGCTCAAACAGATGCTCCGGAAGATCTTCGGCCAGCTTGCTCAAACCCTCCGTGTACTCCACGGCTTTCGTTCCGGCCACCATCCCTCCGTAAATGGCGGAAACGAGCGAATTCGCGCCGAGGCGGTTAGCCCCGTGGTATTGATAGTCCGTCTCTCCGCAGGCAAATAAACCGGGGATATTGGTCATCTGGTTGTAATCGACCCATAATCCGCCCATCGAATAATGCACGGCGGGGAAAATTTTCATCGGCAGCTTGCGCGGATCGTCTCCGACGAACTTTTCATAGATGTCGAGAATGCCTCCGACTTTTTGCTCCAACAGGTTCGGCGGCAGATGGGAGAGATCCAGATAAACCACATTTTCGCCGTCGATGCCGAGCTTCATGTCCACGCACACGTGGAAGATCTCGCGGGTGGCAATATCCCGGGGCACCAGGTTGCCGTACGCCGGATATTTTTCCTCAAGGAAGTACCACGGCTTGCCGTCCTTATACACCCATACCCGCCCGCCTTCGCCGCGCGCCGATTCCGACATGAGACGCAGCTTGTCGTCTCCGGGTATTGCGGTCGGATGAATCTGGATAAATTCGCCGTTGGCGTAATAAACCCCCTGCTGGTAAGCGATGCTGTGCGCGCTTCCGGTATTGATGATCGAATTGGTGCTCTTTCTGTAAATGTAGCCGAGCCCGCCCGTCGCCAGGATAACCGCATCAGCCCGGAAACTGCGGATTTCCATCGTATGCAAATCCTGGGCAACGATCCCCCGGCACACGTTGTCATCGTCAAGCACCGCGGAGAGAAATTCCCAGTACTCGTATTTTTCCACCATGCCGATGGCCTCATAGCGGCGGACCTGTTCGTCCAAGGCATACAAAATCTGTTGGCCTGTCGTCGCTCCCGCAAACGCCGTCCGGGAGTATTTGGCTCCGCCCAGCCTGCGGAAATCAATATGGCCTTCCGGCGTCCGGTTGAATTGGACACCCATCCGCGCCAGCAAATAGATGATGTCCGGAGCGGCTTCGCACATGTCCTTCACCGGGGGCTGATTCGCCAGAAAATCTCCTCCGAGGATCGTATCGTCAAAATGCTCCCAAGCCGAATCTCCTTCTCCTTTGGTATTGACGGCTCCGTTAATGCCCCCTTGCGCACAAACCGAGTGGGATCTGCGGACGGGAACCAAAGAGAACAGCTTTACTTTTCTTCCGGCCTCCGCCAGCTTGATCGTGGCCATCAGGCCCGCCAAGCCGCCGCCGACCACAATAAAGCTTCCTTTCATCGATCCTTCACCCCCAATAGTTGATTCGATATTTTACGCGATCCAGAATGATACAACGCTGCCGATGCCGATTGCGCTGAGGATCAGGAAAAGTATGAACATCAGCCATGCCGCAATTTTTTGCGAATGTTTGCCGATCGTCACTCCCCAGGTAATCAGTCCCGCCCCCAAGCCGTTCGTAAAATGGAACGAAGTGGAAACGACCCCGATCACATAAAATAATGCAATCCATGCAGTGCTGAGATGATCCTGAACGATCTGATAGCTTATTTCCGTGCCTGAGAGCCAGTTGGCGACGCGCAGCATCCAGACGTGATAGCCTACGAATAAGAGGGTGACGATGCCGGTCAAACGCTGTAAAGCGAACATCCAATTGCGCGCGTACTGATACTTGTTGACGTTGTTTTTGGAAATATAAGCGAGATAAATCCCGTATCCCGCGTGATAGACCAGCGGCAGGAAGATCAGCAGAATCTCGAGCACGGGCAGCAGCGGGATCGCATGCAGCACCGCCACCTGATGATTAAACGCGGCACTGCCGAAAGCAGCCGTTACATTGGAAAATAAATGCTCCAGCAAAAACAAGCCCAGGGGAACGATCCCCATCAGCGAATGCAGTCTCCCGAGCAAAAATTTGCGGCTTGAGTTTCCGGCGACCGTTTGGGCTGCGGCGTTCATTTTACTCCACCCGCTTCCCTGCCGGGAAAAACTCTCTCAAGTCCCGGAATTGTTCAAGCTTCATGACGGTATCGATGAAATAGTCCCTGTCGGAGGCAGACAAATCCGCAGTAATCGCCTTGAATTTTTGCACCAAGTCCTCGCTTTGGACCGGATTCTCCGGATCGCCTTTGGGGAATTCGGTAACTCGGGTCAACCGTTCTCCCGAGGTCAGCTCAACGACCACTCTGGCGCCCCATTTTTCCGGATACATTCCGTTGATTTCCGGATCGACGGATACATTGATTTTGCCGATCAGATTGCGGATATCAGGGTGGTGCAGCGTTTCATCCGTGAAGTCGAGCAAGCCGGCGCTTCTCCTGACAATCGCCAGCGCCGCGCAGAACTGGACGCTGAACTTGGCCTCGTACAGGGTTTTGGGAATCGGATTGTCGGTAATGTCAATGACGGTTCCATAGGTTTGAATGTCGATCCGCTTGATCCGGCTGTAATCTCCCCCGAGCTCCCGACCGATTTCCAGAACCAAGTCGACAACCGGATGGGTATGTCGGCAGGAAGCGTGGACTTTGAATGAATTTTCCGTAATCTTGAAAATCTCGCCGAGCCTGTCGGTAATTTTGGCCGCTCCGTCGGTTTCGCTGGACATGGCCTTGAAAAATCCGCGATTTCCCTCCAATATCCGGGTGGCGGAGGTGAAATTCTTTCCTCCTAGCAGGGCGGAGATCACCCCGTTCATTGCGGCCTTGCCGGTATGCAGCTGCTTGCTCATCGCGCCGTCCTCGATGAACTCCCACAAGCCGGCGGCCTGCGTGCCGGCGCTGCCGAGCGCCATGACGGTCTGCTCCGCATCCAGATCCAGCAGCTTTGCCGCAGCGGCCGCTGCGCCGAATGTCCCGCATGTAGCCGTGTTGTGCCAATAATAATAATGCGAAGGAGACACTGCCTCGCCGATCCGGTAGCTTACATCGTAGCCGATCGCGATCGCGGCGATCAGGTCCTTGCCGCTTTTGCCCTTCCATTGCGCCACCGCCAAAGCGGCCGGAATCACCACGGTCGCGGCGTGGATGATCGAGGCCTTGTGAATGTCGTCGAGCTCCAGGACATGGCTTGCGGCGCCGTTGTACAAAGCCGCATTCGCCACCGACGATTTTTCGCCGCTGATCAGGGTCGCCTGCGGATGGCCGCCGCTTTCCAGAACCATTTCCCGGATAATCCGGATCGGGGCCTTGCTTTCCCCGCCGATCGCCGAGCCAAGCCAATCGAGGAAACATAATTTGGTAAACTCGACCACGTCCTTGGGCAGATTTTCATAATTCGTTGAAACAATGAAATTCGCCAATTGTCTGCTTAACGTCATTTAAGCATCCCTCGCTTTTCTTATTAAATTCATTGATTCCGTCAGCCCTTCAAGGTCATCTATGAGTCTGTCCGACGAAAGCAAACTCGTGAATATTTATTCAATTTAAACGCAGAGTCCTTTGCAGCACATCAATCATGTCATCGTAGTGATCGATGACATGAGCTCCCGCTTCGCGCAGTTTCCGCATTTTCACGGAAGGACGCCCGAACTCTCCGGAGATCATAGCTCCCGCATGCCCAAACACCGTCCCTTCAGGCATCTGCTCGGTAAAGCGACCGGCAATATAAGAAATCAGCGGCTTCGTAAATTTCCCCTGCTTGACAAACTCGGCGGCGCCCTCTTCAAAGGCCGTTCCCGGCTCGGAGAACGTCACGACGGCTGAAGTCTCCGGATCGCTCTCGAACAGCTCTAGCAGTTGCGCGATATTCGAGCCGATCAGCGCGTCCCCGCCGATTCCGATGCTGGTCGACACGCCGAAGCCGGCTCTTTTGATCATCCAGGAGGTTTCGGCGGTCATGCCGCCGCTGCGCGAGATGACTCCAATCGAGCCCGGCACGAAGCATCGCTCCGGATTGTCGCCGCCGATCGAGCCCAATTTGATGCGGTGCTTCGGGCTGATCAAACCGACCGTATTCGGGCCGATGATGCGCACCCCTGCCTGTCTCGCTGCGGCCAGCATTTTGACCGTGTCCATCTGCGGGATGTTCTCCGAGGTCACGACAATCAGCCGAATGCCGTGCGCAATCGCCTCCAGCACAGCGTCAAGCACGAATAAAGGGGGAACGACAACCAGACTTGTATTGACACCGTGCTGTAGCACCGCTTCTTTTACCGTGTCGTATACGGGGATGCCGTGAACGCTCTGCCCTTTTTTTCCGGGAGTAACCCCGGCCGAGAGCGACGTTCCGTAATCGAGCGAATGCTTGACGACCATCTGGGCTTCTCTGCCGGTAATTCCCTGTACGACAATTCGCGTATCCGGACCCACTAAGATTGACATGCGTAAACCTCCTTCATCCGTTCCACCATCAGCCTAGCCGCCGTTTCAATCGTCACGTCGTCCCCGAAGTAGGTAATGTTCGCCGCTTCAAAGATGCGCTTGCCTTCTTCATCGTTGACACCGGCTTCGCGGACGACCACGGGAAACTTCTGCGGATCGATGCCGATTTCCTGAATCGCCTTGACGATGCCCCTGGCCATGACGTCGATTTGCGTATTGTTCGTGATGTTATGAGCGACAAACAGTCCTTTTACACCCGGCTTGGATAAAATCCCCTTGGTCAAGCCGTACACCTTCTCTTCGGGGGGATTTCCGCCCGTTTCCGTATAGTTGGCCGGGGAGCCGCCGTGTTTGAGCAAAGCGTCAAAGCACAGCAGACTGCCCCCGCCGCCGCCGCACATGAAGCCGATATCGCCGCCGTCCATTTCCGTATAGCGGGCGGTTCCGCGATAATCCGCGTCGTTGACGGCAACCATTTGCTTTTCAAGCTCGGTCAAAGGCCTCCAGGAGCGCTCGCCGCCCACTTCCACCATGCCTTTAAGCTCGGGATGGCGGGAGGCCGCCGCATCATCCACTCCCATCACCGATGCCGCGGCCACCACTTCGCCGGTACGGGTCAGCACCAGCGGATTGATCTCCAGAATATCGCAGTCATAGTTGACACAAACGTCATAGAGTTTGAACAAAATGTCCGATGCCTGCACCAGCGCTTTTCCCGTCAAGCCGAGATCGCTCCAGATTTCTTTCGCTTGGTAGGGCTGCAGCCCCGTGAACGGATCGACATGAACCATCCTGATGCGGTCGGGCTGCCGTTTCACCAGCTCCTCCACTTCCACGCCGCCTTCCGTAGCGGCAATAATGACCGGCAGCTGCTTGTTTCGATCCAGAGTGATGGATACGTACCATTCTTCCGCGATATCAAGACATTCCTCCACCAGCACCTGATCAACCGGAAAATACCTGACGGTCATGCCAAGCAGCTGATTCGTCAGCGCCTCCGCTTCCTCCGCCGTCGAAGCAAACTGGATCGCGCCGTGCTTGCCCCGCTTGCCGACGGGCACCAATGCTTTGAGGACGACCCGCTTGCCGAATTGCTTCGTGATTTCCGCCGCTTCCTGCCCTGTGGAAGCGACCCAGTTCAACGGAACGGGTACATTATGCTGCTTGATGATTCGCTTGCTGTGATGCTCCAAAAGCTTGCCCATCGTCATTCCTCCATGAATAGGATATTGGATCCAATCTACATTATAAATTCCCTGTCTTGCTTGCATATTCGAGAATCCTTCGCGCCCGCTCCACGACCGGGTAATCGATCATTTTGCCGTCTACCTGAATCGCCGCCATTCCTGAACGGGTCGCTTCCTCAAAGGCCTGAACGATCTTTTGAGCCGCCTCGATCTCTTTAGGCGAAGGTGAAAACACGCTGTGGACGATATCGATCTGATCGGGGTGAATCACAAGCTTGCCCTGAAAGCCCATCTGCTTCGCCTGCTTGGTCGAGGCTTCCAGGCCCGCCGGTTGTTTGACGTTAGTGTAAACCGTATCGATCGGCGGCTCGATTCCCGCCGCCCGTGAAGCAATGACCAACTGGGACCGGGCTGTGAAGGTTTCCATCGATTCCTCCGTGAACTCCGCCTGAATGTCCAGGGTGAAGTCGACGGCTCCGAAAGCCAGACGTTTGACTCTATGGCAGGAGCCAGCCACTTCCAGCGCATTTGCAATCCCCAACGCCGTTTCCATCAGCGGAACGATTTCCAAGCATCCCGGCTTCAGCCCATGTTTGCGTTCCAGCTGGGTCAACAAATACTCGGCAATGACGATCTGGTCACGCCGCTCGGTTTTGGGAAGCACGATGCCCTGCAGCGATTTGCTAATGACAGCGCTCACATCTTCAAAAAAATAAACGGTCGACATTGCGTTGACCCGCACAAAGCTCGTTTTGTCTGTATGCTTCGCCAACGCTTCGCTGACCATCTTCCTGGCCGTCTCCTTCTCCTCGAGCGGAACGCTGTCCTCCAAATCATAAATAATCGCATCGCTCATCAGCGAAGGGACTTTCTCCAGCCGTCTCGGCTGATTCCCCGGGACAAACATCAAAGAACGGAATAGCGCCATTTCAAATCGATCCTTTCAGCCGGATTTTTTTCATCAGCTCGCGGCCGGTGCGCAGGATATGCTCGGACAGCAATTGTCCAGCCTTCGCGCTGTCCTTCACTTTGACCGCCTCGACGATTTCGCGGTGCTCCCTGTTCGAAATCTCAAGCTGGCCCTCCAGAAAATGGGGCGTTTGCTGCGGCAGGCCGTTCCACAAGGTTTCTATAAAATTGAGGAGCCTTTTCCAGGCGCAATATTTGACCAAAAGCTTGTGAAATTCGATATTGGCCTCTACAAACCTCTCGACGTCGTCGATCCCCTCCATCCGCTGCAGCAGTTCTTCCAGCTTGGCAATATCGTCAAGGGTCATTCGAGGTACACTGAGCTCGACGGCCATTTTCTCCAATTGCGAGCGCAGGTAATAAATTTCATCCAGATCCTCCACATCAACCTTCTTCACGATGGCGCCGCGGTGCGGCTCCAAGATGACAAGCCCCTCGCTTTCCAGCTTGTGCAAAGCTTCGCGAACCGGCATCCGGCTGACCTTCAGCGCCTGAGCCAATTCCTCCTGAACCAGTCTTTCCCCAGGCTGAAACTCGCCACGCAGAATGGCATTGCGAATCACTCGGGTAACTTTCAGGTGAAGCGTGTCTTTATCCTCGAGCACAAGATTCAATTTATTTCCGACATCCACCATGTTTTTTCACCCCTTTTTTGCCTGTACATGGCTTTGAATCCTACATGAACGTTATTTTTGGATATTGGATCCAATATTGCCGCGGAAAAATTACTTTTTAAATTTTTTATATATTAGTTTTATCACATTCGATCTCGGTTTTCCATCCTTTTTCTGAATCCGTTACCACTCAATAGCTCAGATTCATATTTTGGAATTTCTTGGTGAAATCCACGCCCGCGCACGGCGGGCGACTGTAATCAAACCATCCAACTGAATTGTGGTTTTCGTTTCAATCCACGCCCGCGCACGGCGGGCGACAAAACAACCCATTCGGTACTTTGGCGGGTTAACCGTTTCAATCCACGCCCGCGCACGGCGGGCGACTTGCAAGTTTGTTAAGGAGGTAGTGTTTATTATGGTTTCAATCCACGCCCGCGCACGGCAGGCGACTGGGAAGCAGTGGGTAGTAACAGAGTATGGAATGTTTCAATCCACGCCCGCGCACGGCGGGCGACTATTTCGCCTTGGGAGATGCGATTGTCGGTTCTTGTTTCAATCCACGCCCGCGCACGGCGGGCGACTGGACAGACCCTAACATTAAGCCTGACCATTATGTTTCAATCCACGCCCGCGCACGGCGGGCGACAACTATATGACAAAGGCAAACACCCAGCACAAACAGTTTCAATCCACGCCCGCGCACGGCGGGCGACCGGATAGCTCTAACCGAGGATCACCGGAACCTGTGTTTCAATCCACGCCCGCGCACGGCGGGCGACCAAAAAAACAAATTAAACAAATTAGCGAAAGGGTGTTTCAATCCACGCCCGCGCACGGCGGGCGACTTCTGGACAGCTTAGGGAAATCGGCCATTGAAAACGTTTCAATCCACGCCCGCGCACGGCGGGCGACCGTAATCCGGTTTGATGTTAATTTATAAGTTAAATGTTTCAATCCACGCCCGCGCACGGCGGGCGACTGAAATGCTGACGCTCTCGATTTGCGAACTCATGGTTTCAATCCACGCCCGCGCACGGCGGGCGACTGCGGTCAAAATGCGGTCACAAATAAATGCCCTGGTTTCAATCCACGCCCGCGCACGGCGGGCGACTGTCGTGATCGATGTCCCGTTGTCATCGGCATATTGTTTCAATCCACGCCCGCGCACGGCGGGCGACGGACAAACATCCGGGAGAGCCGATATGAAATGCTTGTTTCAATCCACGCCCGCGCACGGCGGGCGACTGAACATCCTATTTCACCGCCGTGTTGACAAATGGTTTCAATCCACGCCCGCGCACGGCGGGCGACGGATCAGGGATATTATATTTTTCGGGAGGAACGGGTTTCAATCCACGCCCGCGCACGGCGGGCGACCAGGTGAACTTTTTCGCGTTCCTTCTATTAGTATCGTTTCAATCCACGCCCGCGCACGGCGGGCGACAACACCAATTCTAATTCCATGGTATGGATCTGGTTTGTTTCAATCCACGCCCGCGCACGGCGGGCGACATCATGGAGGTACTGGTTCCAGTGTCCTTAGCAAGTTGTTTCAATCCACGCCCGCGCACGGCGGGCGACACGGCGCGGTTTGCTTTGATGAAGCCTTAATCCAGTTTCAATCCACGCCCGCGCACGGCGGGCGACGGTTATTGCTGGATCGAGAAACCCAAGCAGAACGAGTTTCAATCCACGCCCGCGCACGGCGGGCGACTGGTACGCTCAACGGCGAAGATGTCTATTTTCACGGTTTCAATCCACGCCCGCGCACGGCGGGCGACCATTTCCAACTGCACGTTGTTCGACAGGTCGGGTGGTTTCAATCCACGCCCGCGCACGGCGGGCGACCGATCGGCCAAGACTTCACGCGGCGCCCCATCTGTGTTTCAATCCACGCCCGCGCACGGCGGGCGACTGCAGGTTCGGAACGTTTTGCACGACAAAGGGAAAGTTTCAATCCACGCCCGCGCACGGCGGGCGACTTTGTTCTTTGCAGATAGAGCATTGTTTCATATGGGTTTCAATCCACGCCCGCGCACGGCGGGCGACTTTTGACAATGTAACAATGGAAATTCGATTGATTGTTTCAATCCACGCCCGCGCACGGCGGGCGACTCGATCACGGGCATCACGGCGGCCAAGCATGGGGGTTTCAATCCACGCCCGCGCACGGCGGGCGACTAAAAGCGAAAATCGCTCAAAATCAGTGGGATGGTTTCAATCCACGCCCGCGCACGGCGGGCGACCGGAACATCACATTTGAACTTGACGGAGTAACTGGTTTCAATCCACGCCCGCGCACGGCGGGCGACCGTATTAACGAGCACAACGAAGGCGGTGAGCTAGTTTGTTTCAATCCACGCCCGCGCACGGCGGGCGACCAGTTGCTATTGGACATAGCGGCAAGGCAATCAGTTTCAATCCACGCCCGCGCACGGCGGGCGACTCTGGGCGGATTGATCCACGATCCGAAATTTACGGTTTCAATCCACGCCCGCGCACGGCGGGCGACTCCTCCGGTCGCCTGCTGCGCAATATCCTCGTTGTTTCAATCCACGCCCGCGCACGGCGGGCGACCCACTGCTCGCAATTGAATTGATCAAAAAATACTGTTTCAATCCACGCCCGCGCACGGCGGGCGACCCCGTCTTTCTCTTCGACCTTGGTCAATACGCCAGTTTCAATCCACGCCCGCGCACGGCGGGCGACAGAGCGTCCAAAACATCACCATCCGCAAATGGGAGTTTCAATCCTGTGAATAAGCACTTTGTTTCCGCAGGAAACAGGTGTTTTTTTGCACATTGGAACGAATTCCCGGTATTTTAATGCCGCTGTAATTTGCTACACTTTTTTCAAATTA
>NZ_JAYJLD010000043.1 GCF_035282765.1 Ferviditalea candida
TCAAAGACAGTCCAAGCCACCTAACGGTGGCTCGGAACACTACAAAAGTGACATTTTCTCGGACGAGTTAAGGTGACATTTTCTCAGACGTTTGACACAAAATTTACTATCCGAGCAAAAATCAAAACGTTCGTGTCGCCCTGAAGATACGATACCCTTTGTCTTTGCTCACTTCTTCCACGCTTGGAAAGATAGATTCCAATTTCTTGAATGCGGATGGAGCCCCTTGCTTCTTCTGAATTACGACCCACAGCTCCCCCTGAGGAAGCAAATGCTCGGAAGCTTGTTCAAATATTGCGTGCACAATGCCTTTTCCCGCGCGGATCGGCGGATTGGTCAAGATATGCGTAAATTTCTCGCTCCTTACTTTATCGAACAAATCGCTCTGCATCGCCTCTACATTGTGAATGCCGTTCAGTGCCGCGTTTTCCTGTGCAAGTTGTACCGCTCGCTCGTTAATATCTATCAGCGTCGCCTTTCCCTTCGCGGCCAGATAAGCGGCCGTAATTCCGATCGGACCGTAGCCGCAGCCGACATCCAAAATCGCCGCGTCCTCGGGAATCACCATAGTCTCGATCAGCAATCTGCTGCCAAAATCTATACCCTCTTTGGAAAAAACTCCGCTATCGGTCACAAACTCGAAGCTTCTGCCGCGAAGCCGAACTTCCATCCTCCGGCGGTCATGCCGGACAGACGGCGTTTGACTGAAATAATGTTCCGACATAACGCCCCCCCGACTAATACAGACATATACCTATTTTGTATAAAAACCCCTTGAAGTAATCCACTTCAAGGGGTTTTTCATCCATTTCGGGATTATTTGACTTCGACAGTTGCCCCGGCTTCTTCCAGCTTTGCTTTGATAGAATCGGCTTCTTCTTTGGCCACTTTTTCTTTGATCGGTTTCGGAGCATTGTCAACGACTTCTTTCGCTTCTTTCAGACCCAGGCCCGTAATTTCGCGAACGACTTTGATAACGTTGATTTTGGATGCGCCAGCGTTCGTCAGGATAACATCGAATTCAGTTTGCTCTTCCACTTCGGCAGCAGCGGCTCCGCCTGCCATAACGGCCACAGGAGCTGCGGCGGTTACGCCGAATTCCTCTTCGATAGCTTTTACCAGGTCGTTCAATTCCAACACGGTCATCGATTTAATCGCTTCAATAATTTGCTCTTTGCTCATGATCTTACCTCCAATTTTCTAATGATGAATCAAGTGAAATTCAGCCGCAATGCCTGTAACTTTCGGACTAAGCTTCCTGTGCTCCGCCTTCCTTTTGATCGGCAACCGCCTTGACGGCAAGTGCAAAGTTGCGTACCGGAGCCTGGAGCACGCTGAGCAGCATGGACAGCAAGCCTTCTCTCGGAGGAAGCGCCGCCAACGCTCTGATTTGATCAGCGTCGACCACTTTGCCTTCCACTATTCCGCCTTTCAGCTTCAGGTTTTCATTCTTTTTCGCGAACTCGGACAAGATTTTTGCCGGGGCAATCGCATCTTCCTTACTGAAAGCAAAAGCGGTCGGGCCGCTCAAATGAACATCCAGTTCTGTAAACTGAGTTGCTTCAGTGGCTCTGCGAACCAGTGAATTTTTCAGAACCCTGAACTCGACCCCAGCTTCCCTCAGGGTCTTGCGAAGTTCTGTCACTTGAGCAACATTCAAACCGCGATAGTCGGTCAGCACAGTGCTGGAATTCTCCCGCAGCTTGGTCGACACTTCGCTGACCAGCAGTTCTTTCTCGCGAATCACATTTTCATTAGCCAAACCTGTACACCTCCTGTATTCTGCGTCATCAAGCACATCACCTTGCTTCAAACACGTTTAACCGCAACCGAGGATAGAACCTCAAAAGAAAAGCCTCCGCAGACAATACGGAGGCCGGAATGGGAAATTTCACAATCATCGTAACGCGATCATGTATTCACAACACCTCGGTAGGAAATTAAGCCCAAAAGGCACCTACTGTCTACGGTAAACATATTCATTTTCGAGAGGCTTTCATCAGACGACATCACATAGCCTACCACTCGGGATCGAAAAAGTCAATACCGCTATGCAGCACCCATACTCCCTTATCTGTAAGATTGGGTGTTGACTTTAACGCTCGGTCCCATTGTGGAAGATATCGCGATGTTTTTCAGATAAACGCCTTTGGCCGCTGCCGGCTTGGCTCTCAGCAGCGCTTCGATTAATGCGCGCAAGTTGTCGTTGAGCTTATCCGCGTCAAAGGACACCTTGCCGATCGGCGCATGAATTTGTCCGGCTTTATCAAGACGATACTCGATTTTACCCGCCTTGATTTCCTGCACCGCCTTGGCCACTTCGAACGTTACCGTACCCGCTTTCGGATTCGGCATCAGTCCTTTGCCGCCAAGGATCCGACCCAGCTTACCCACCTCCCCCATCATGTCTGGGGTGGCTACGCATACGTCGAATTCCAGCCAGCCTTGCTGGATTTTATTGATATAATCCTGATCGCCGACAAAATCGGCTCCCGCATTCTCAGCTTCTTTGGCTTTGTCGCCTTTGGCAAAAACAAGCACGCGTCTTGTTTTCCCCGTTCCATGAGGCATTACGACAACGCCGCGAACGGCCTGATCCTGCTTCTTCGGATCGACTCCCAGACGAACCGCCACTTCAACGGTTTCGTCAAACTTTGCCGTCGCCATTTTCTTTACGAGCTCAACCGCTTCGGCAGGCTCATACTGGGCATCGCTGTCGACTAATTTCAAGGCCTCGAGATACTTTTTGCCTTGCTTGGCCATTTCCATTTCCTCCTTCTGTGGTAATAACGGATAATCCTCCCACGCTTTGCAAAAACGGGTTTAATCAGTCTTCGATTTTAATGCCCATGCTGCGTGCGGTTCCTTCAACCATACGCATGGCGGCTTCAACTGACGCCGCATTCAAATCCGGCATTTTTTGCTCGGCAATTTCACGGACTTTGGCCCGCTTCACCGTAGCCACTTTTTTCTTGTTCGGTTCGCCCGAACCCTTTTCGATTCCTGCTACGACACGCAGCAAAACAGCAGCCGGCGGAGTTTTGGTGATGAACGTGAATGAGCGATCCTCAAAAACCGAAATCTCCACAGGAATGATCAATCCTGTTTGATCAGCCGTACGCGCGTTGAATTCCTTGCAGAATGCCATAATGTTGACACCAGCTTGCCCCAGCGCCGGTCCAATAGGCGGTGCCGGATTAGCTTTTCCTGCGGGAACCTGCAGTTTGACGACTTTAATAACCTTTTTGGCCATGCGAGACACCTCCTTGCCCATAATGTGGTAAATACGGGAATGACCCTCCCACCAAGATAAACGACTGCGCCATATGTGCATACGGCTTGCCGCATACCATCGATGATTCAGACATGCAATTCCGGAAAAAAGCACCTTCCCGAATCATCAAACAAGGTCTATCCTGCAGGAATAGACCTTGAGAAATCTAAGCCGCAAAGGATGGAAGCAGCTATTATATTTTTTCCACTTGAGTAAAATCCAACTCGAGCGGGGTTTCCCTGCCGAACATATTGACATGAACCTTAAGTTTGCTTTTATCTGCAAGAATATCCTCTACCGTGCCCACGAAGTCCGCAAATGGGCCGACTTTGACGCGAACGGTTTCCTTTAGATCGAAATCGATCTTCGGCTTGGGCTCTTCCATACCCATATGTTTAAGAATGGCTTCGGCCTCATCAGGTTGAAGAGGTATGGGTTTCGAACCGGAGCCGGATGACCCGACAAAACCGGTAACCCCCGGCGTGTTTCGCACGACATACCAAGAATCGTCCGTCTGTATCATCTCGACCAGCACGTAGCCGGGATACACTTTGCGCATGACGATTTTCTTTTTGCCGTCCTTGTTCACGATTTCTTCTTCCATCGGAACCAGCACACGGAATATCTTGTCCTGCATATCCATCGATTCCACGCGCTTTTCCAAATTGGCTTTCACTTTGTTCTCATACCCTGAATAGGTATGCACCACATACCATCTTTTTTCCATAAAAGGCCACCTTCAGATCTACCTGAAAATTCACTTCCGCTTAAAACTGTTCCATGTGAATTCTTCGAGGACGCTTCCGCTTGCCATTTGATAATGGCATAGGGCGTCTGCTTATTTAAAAATAACGCGCAGCAGTTCGGAAAGACCAAGATCGATAAGCGCAAAATAGATCGTTACAAACAGAACCGTCACCACAACCACAACGGTATAGCTCGACAGTTCTTTGCGACCCGGCCAGCGAACCTTTTTCAGTTCGGACCAACTGTCTGCAAAAAAAGAAAATGTAGTTCCAAACCCCTGCTTCATTCTGTTCAGAAACGCCACTCAACTCCACCTCCATACCCTACCTTGTCTCGCGATGAAGCACAGTCTCATTGCAGAACTTGCAGAATTTCTTCATCTCCAAGCGGTCGGGGTTGTTTCGCTTGTTCTTATTGGTCGTATAATTCCTCTGCTTGCAGTTTGTGCAAGCCAGTGTAATGATAACCCGCATGTTGGACACCTCCCGAACAAAACCTTCTTAAGATAGCAAACCATTAACAAATTAAAAAAAGTCCCTCTTTTCAGGGGCTACCTAAAACACTTTAGCACAACCAAATGTACGTGTCAAGAAAATGTTGTTTGCGGGGGTGCCGAAAGGCTGCTCAAGCCAACCGATCTCCAATATCTCAAATTATTGCCAACAACTCGGCCCTTATACATATTAAAATGCTCCTGCAACGGATGCTTCTTAGAAAACGATGTCGCGAACTTCCAAATAACGCTCGAGCTTGCGCTTCACGCGCTGCAGGGCATTATCGATCGACTTCACATGCCGGTCAAGATCCACGGCGATTTCCTGATACGAGCGTCCGTCCAGATAGAGCATCAGCACCTTGCGCTCGAGATCGCTGAGAATCTCCCCCATTTTATCTTCCAATCCGGAAAATTCCTCTTTGTTGATCATCAATTCTTCCGGATCAGAAACTTTGGAGCCGCATATGACATCGAGCAGCGTACGGTCGGAGTCTTCATCATAAATGGGCTTGTCCAATGAAACGTATGAATTTAAAGGGATGTGCTTTTGTCTGGTCGCGGTCTTGATCGCGGTAATGATCTGCCTGGTGATGCACAGCTCGGCAAAGGCCTTGAATGAGGCCAGCTTGTCTCCCCGAAAATCGCGAATCGATTTATAGAGACCGATCATTCCTTCTTGCACAATATCTTCCCGATCGGCGCCAATCAAAAAATAAGAGCGGGCTTTGGCTCGAACGAAATTCTTGTACTTGTTGATCAAGTATTCCAATGCTTCGCTGTCCCCCAAACGGACCGCTTCCACTACATCCTCATCCGTCTTGAGGTCATACTCTTGCATACCCGACTCATTGAGGTCGACATTCACTAACATCCCTCCGGCCTGCAAGGCTGCGCGATTCTTTACTCAAAGATAGGATAAGTATACATGACAAATTCTGATATCGTCAACCAGTTATACGCAGTTATTCAAGGCTTTGCAGGATTTTTCACTCTCTGCTCCTACGCCACTTTTCGAATATATTCCTGATTTCCTTGCTTAACGCATTATCGAAGGTGCTGCCTCTCGGGCCTCGCTCTCCTTCAATTTTGGCGGAGATTTCTTTTCCGCTCTGCTGAACCATGATCAGCAGTTCTCTGGCCGAAATCCGCAGCGCTCCTTTTCCGAACGTCACATGCTGCTCGACAAAGTCGGAGGTGGCCACATGAATCCGGACTCTTTTTTGCGACAATTCGGCTACAAGGCGTTCGATGCATTCATCTGCGGTTTCTTTCTCCCGCGTATAAATCACCTTTAATTTGCTTCGATTGTATTCCCTCCCCAAGCCGGGCACCTGGTGGGCATCAAAAACAATCAAAATCCGCATTCCGGAGTATCCCTGGTAATTGGCAAGAATATCAATCAGGCGATCTCTGGCCTCTTCCAGATTGACCTCTTTGAGCTTTGTCAAAGCGGGCCAGGCTCCTATAATGTTATAACCGTCGACAATCAGATATTCCTGCATGGCCCACTCTCTTATCCATTGTTCTTTCTTTGTCTGACAACCTCATACATCAAAACTCCGGCAGCCACCGAAGCGTTCAGAGAATTGATCCGGCCTTGCATCGGGAGCTTAACCAGAAAGTCGCATTTTTCTTTGATCAAACGGCTGATGCCCTTGTTTTCGTTCCCGATGACCAATGCAAGCGGCAGTGACAAATCCAAGCCATACACGTCCTGCTCGGCTTCCGCATCGGCTCCGGCGATCCATATTCCCCATTCCTTCAAGCGATCGATCGTCTGCGCAAGATTGGTCACCCTCGCAACAGGCACATATTCGACCGCACCCGCGGATGTCTTCGATACGGTGGCGGTCAATCCGACGGACCGCCGTTTCGGAATCACGACGCCATGTACGCCGGTGCAGTCGGCTGTCCGCAAAATCGATCCGAGATTATGAGGATCTTCAATTTCATCGAGCAAGCATAGAAAGGGCATTTCATTTTTCCGCTTGGCCTCGGCCACAATATCCTCAAGATCAACGTATTCATGCGCGGCAGCCTGTGCCACAACACCTTGGTGCTGGATGCCGGGAACCAGCTGATCCAGTTTCCGCCTGTCGGCAAATTGAACGACCGCTCCCGCATTTTTGGCTTCTTCCACAATCGGATGCATCGTGTTTTTTTGCGATTGCTCAGCAATCCATACTTTGTGCACCGCCCGACCGGAACGGAATGCCTCCAGCACCGGATGGCGGCCTGCAATATATTCTTCTGCCATCATTCATCCTCCTCGTTATTTTTCCGATATGGGGGAATGGATCGGAATAACCTGATCCAGCAGAGCGCGAAGCCGGTCAAATCTCTCGCTGTAATAGAGATAGCCGATCAGGCATTCGAACGCAGTGGCGTGGCGGTAATCCAAAATATCCGCATTTTTCGGCACACTCCCGGATTTCGCATTGCGCCCCCTTTTGACAACATCCAATTCCTCCTCGGTAAGCAACGGCAGCCAATTCTTCAAAAATTGGGCCTGCGCTTTGGCCGAGACGAATTTCACCGCTTGGGCATGAAGATGCTGCGGACGATGATTGCGCAAAGATATGAGATACTGCCTGACGTACACATCGTATACTGCGTCCCCGATGTAGGCCAACACCAGCGGATTCAATTGGCTGGGGTCTTTGGAAGGCGGAAAAGCAAACAATGAGCCGTTCATCCGTCAAACCTTCCGCCGCCAGCGGATTCCCTGCTGCGTATCCTCCAGTTGAATCCCCTTAGCCGTTAGCTGATCACGAATCTCATCGGCCCTCGCCCAGTTCTTGTTCTTCCGGGCTTCAATCCGTTCCGCTATCAGCTTCTCCACTTCCTCATCCAACAGCTCCGCTTCTTCTCCCTGGAGAATGCCGAAGATGTCGTCAATTTGCTTAAAGGCATCCATGGCATGCTGCAGGGCTTGGTGGGGAATCGATTCCGATTTCAGATACAGATTGGCTTCGCTGACCATATCAAAAACGGCAGTGATCGCATCCGGGGTATTGAAGTCCTCCTGCATCTTTTCGTGAAATCTTTCCATCGCTTGATCGATTTTTTCCATGAATGCCCGATCGTGATCGCGAAGCACGGCGTCCATTGCCGTTTTCCGACGATGCCGCAAATCCGCAAGGCAATTGTCGATCCGTTCCAAACTATGTCCCGTGTGCTCCATAATCTCGTGGCTGAAATTCAACGGGCTGCGGTAATGCGCGGAAAGCATGAAAAAACGGATGACTTGAAAACGGTACATCTGCAGCATATCCCGCACGTCGATCCCGTTGTTCAAGGATTTGGACATTTTTTCGTTGTTGATGTTAATGTATCCATTATGCATCCAATACTTCACAAAGGTCTGTCCATTGAGCGCCTCGGACTGCGCCCGTTCACATTCGTGATGGGGAAACTGCAGATCCTGTCCTCCCCCATGGATGTCCAGCGTCTCCCCAAGATATTTTTTGGCCATGGTCGAGCATTCGATATGCCACCCCGGACGGCCTTCGCCCCACGGACTGGACCATTTGATCTCACCGGGCTTGGCTTTTTTCCACAGCACAAAATCCCGGGGGTCCTCTTTTCTTTCATCGACCTCCACGCGGATGCCGTATTGAAGCTCCTCCAGATTTTTGTGAGAGAGTTCGCCGTACTTCGGATATTTTTCAGTCCGGAAGTATACGTCTCCTTCTTTCTCGTATGCATACCCCGAATCCGTCAATCCTTGAATGAACTGAATGATCTCCTGCATATTCTCTGTGACCCGCGGATGAACGGTTGCTTCCCGGATCCCCAGGCCTCCGACATCCTCATAAAAGGCTTCGATGAATTTGTCGGACAGCTCCGGCACGCTCATTCCCGTTTCCAAAGACTTGCGGATCAATTTATCGTCAACATCGGTAAAGTTCATGACGTATGACACTTCATAGCCGATGGCGGTCAAATATCTCCGCACGACATCGAAGAAGATGAACGGACGGGCATTCCCGATATGAATGTAGTTGTAAACCGTCGGACCGCATACATACATCTTCACCTTGCCCGGTGTGAGCGGCTCGAAAATTTCCTTGGATCTTGTAAGGGTGTTGTAGATTTTCAGCGCCATATCAAACCTTACCCCCAATCTTCTTTAGGGTTTCCAGTTCCCGCCGCATTTCATCAATTTGCCGCTGAAGCTGCCCGCAAAGTTCCTGCACCGGGTCGGGCATCGCCCCGTGCTGCAGCCGATTCGTCCGCTCGCCGTTGCTTTTGACCATCTTTCCGGGAATGCCGACAACCGTGCAGTTCGGCGGGACCTCCTTCAACACAACGGCGTTTGCCCCGATAAACGAATATTCCCCGACTTTGAAAGAACCGAGCACCTTGGCTCCGGAACCAAGCACGACACCTTTGCCGATCGTCGGATGCCGCTTCCCTTTTTCTTTTCCCGTTCCGCCAAGAGTTACTCCCTGGTAAATAACCACATCATCGTCGATTTCGCAGGTTTCCCCGATCACCACTCCCATCCCATGGTCAATAAATAACCGCTGTCCGATGCGGGCCCCCGGGTGGATTTCGATTCCCGTCATAAAACGCGAAAACTGGGAGATGACCCTTGCAATAAAAAACAAGTTGTGCCTGAAAAACCAGTGCGCGATCCGATGCCACCATACAGCATGCAGACCGGAATAGGTCAAAACGACCTCCAGCGTGCTCCTCGCCGCCGGGTCGTTGGCAAAGACAGCCTCAATATCCGATTTCATCGACCGCAAAAAACGAACCATGCTGATACCTCCCGCTTTCAGTTCTCTTATTATCCATCCAATAAAAAAGTCCCTGCAGCATAATGCTGCAGAGACGTGTATTCACGTGGTTCCACTCTGCTTGGGCATGCCCGATCCAAAGGCCGCCCTTCTCCAGACTCTTAACGCGAGCCGCTCGTTAAAACCTACCCTGCCTTACGGCATCTCGGCTTCAAAGCTCACAGGCGCATTTCCGCTTAACGGGAATGGATAACTTGCAGCCCAAGCTTTACGCTATCGGTTATCCTCTCTGGCAAGACCCTGCTTAATCGTACTCTCCTGATCGTCGCTTTGTGAATATGCCTTTTTTTCAAGTATACAAAAAATGTCCGCAACACACAATACATTTATCCCGTTCCATTGGTCTGGATGCCCCTTTTGCGCAGCGATCCAACTTTTGAATACACTCTTAAATTGAATAAATATTCAAGATCTTGTTTTCGTCGGATAACACTCCCAAGAGCTTATCTGACAAAAGCGGACAAGCGGCGAAGCACTTTATCCTTGCCCAACAAATACAGGGTTTGATCAAGATCCCGGCCATGCGTTTGTCCCGTAACCGCAGCCCGAATCGGCATAAACAATTGCTTGCCCTTAAAGCCCGTCTCTTTCTGCACATGCTTCAGCAGCTGCTTAATCCCCTCCGGGGTGAAATCCTCGTCATCTCTCACTCCCGCATAAAAACTGTTCAGCACGGCAGGCACTTGCTCTTCAGACAAGATCTGCTTGGATTCTTCCTCAAATTCCGGTTCTTCCTTGAAAAATAACTCCGTTAATTTTACAATCTCCGCAGCATAACTCAATTGCTCCTGATACAATTTGACCAGCGACTCCACCCACTGACGCAACGGCGCATCAAGCTGCTCCGGAATATATCCGGCTTTCTGCAAATGCGGAACGGCCAATTCGACCACCCGGTTTAAATCAGCGTTTTTCATATATAAATTGCTCATCCAATTCAGCTTGTCGGTGTCGAACACGGCCGGACTTTTGGAAAGACGGTCCACGCTGAAATTGGCGATCAGCTCTGCCTTGCTGAAAATCTCCTCTTCGCCCCCCGGCGACCAGCCCAGCAGCGCGATAAAGTTCAACAGCGCCTCCGGCAGATATCCGAGATCCCGGTATTGCTCGACAAACTGCATGATCGATTCGTCCCGCTTGCTCATCTTTTTGCGGTCCTGATTCAGAATCAGCGAAATATGCGCAAATTCCGGAATGTCGAATCCCAAAGCCTGATACAGCAAAATTTGCCGAGGCGTATTGGTCAGATGCTCCTCGCCCCGGATGACGAGCGAAATCTTCATCATATGATCATCCAGGACAACCGCAAAATTATACATCGGAATCCCGTCCGGCCGAACGATAATAAAATCGCCGATACCGTCCGATTCGAATTCCACGTGCCCCCTGACCCGATCTTCAAACGCAATCGTAAGCCCCTCCGGAACCCGGAAGCGAATGGAGGCCTTTCTCCCCTCCTCCCGATGCCGCTCCCGCTGCCCTGCAGTCAAATGACGGCACTTGCCGGAGTACAATGGAGTTTCTCCCCGGGCCTCCTGCTTCTCCCGCTCCTGCGCCAATTCTTCCTCGGAGCAGTAGCAGGGATAGGCCTTCCCTTCTTCAATCAATTTATCGATGAACGGCTGATACAGCTGAAGCCGCTCCATTTGTCTGTACGGGCCATAGGGGCCACCGATATCGACGCTTTCATCCCAATCGATGCCGAGCCATTTCAAGCCCTCCAATTGGCTTTGGATCCCGGATTCCATATGACGGGTTTGATCGGTATCCTCAAAGCGGACAACAAAAGCTCCTTGCGTATGCCGTGCAAGCAGATAACAATAAAGCGCCGTCCGTGCCCCGCCGAGATGCAGATGGCCGGTCGGACTGGGCGCGTAACGGACGCGGACTTGATCAGACATGTAAAAACGCTCCTCTCTCTTTCCTAAAATTAATTTAGCATATCCTGCAGCAGGCAGACAACCGATTGCGCGGCAATTCCTTCTTCTCTGCCGGTAAATCCGAGCTTTTCCGTCGTCGTCGCTTTTATGTTGACCTGTGTGACTTCCGCTCCCAGCGCTCCGGCAATGTTCTCCGCCATCTGCGGAATGTATTCGGCCATCCTGGGTCTCTGGGCAATAATTGTCGCATCCAGATTTCCAAGCTTGTATCCCCGCTCCACGGCCAGCTTCCATACCTGTCTCAGCAGCTGCATGCTGTCCGCATCCTTGTAATTGTCGTCGTTATCCGGAAAATGGCGTCCGATATCCCCCAGCGCCAAAGCCCCGAGAATGGCATCAGCGACGGCATGCAGAAGCACATCGGCGTCCGAATGTCCCAGCAGCCCTTTGTTAAAAGGGATCTCAACTCCTCCAACGATGCATTTTCTTCCTTCCGCCAGCTGATGTACATCAAAACCCTGTCCGACGCGTATCATGACCCCTCTCCCCCCAGTCTTTCATTCAGCACATATTGCGCCCATTTCAAATCCTCCGGCGTAGTGATCTTGATATTGTCATAGTCCCCTTCGACCACAAACACGGGCATATTTATTCTTTCGGCCAGCGCCGCATCATCCGTTCCCTCGTATCCTTCTTCCATCGCCCGCTCATGCGCGCGCTTCAGATCGGAAAGACGAAAAGCCTGCGGCGTCTGCATAGCCCACAGGCTCTTACGGTCCGGCGTGGACACAATTTGCCCTGAGGCGTCCACCACCTTGATGGTATCGAAAACGGGCACGGCTAAGACGGCCGCCCCTTTGTCCCTGGCTTGCTGCCAGCAAGCGCGGATCTTCTCCGGGCGAACAAGCGGCCGCACGCCGTCATGCACCAGAACCCACTCCATGCCCATCGCCTCAAGTGCCCGGATTCCCCGATAAACAGATTCCTGGCGTTCTTTCCCGCCTGCTGCGATGGCTTTCACTTTATGCAGTCCATACCTTTCGAGGTAACCGCTGCAACGTATCCTTTGCTCCTCGGATACGACAAGCGCCATAGCGTCAACCTCGTCCATTTGCTGAAACACTTCCAGTGTATGAACCAGGATCGGCTTGTCCCCCAAAGGAAGAAATTGTTTGCTTTCGCTGCTTCCCATCCGCTTGCCTTTTCCCGCGGCAACAATAATGACTCCCAATTTCCCCATCAACAAAACCCCTGCCTGTGTTAAACGATTGAATAATGACTTGTGCCCTTCTTATCATAATCGTTTTACAGCGCTTTTTCCAATAGTTTCGGCTTTGCAAAAATCATTCTCCCCGCAGATGTTTGCAGTACGCTGGTCACCAAAACCTCAATCGTCGAGCCGATGAAATCCCGTCCGCCTTCAACCACAATCATGGTGCCGTCATCGAGATAAGCAACGCCTTGACCATGTTCTTTTCCGTCTTTTATGACTTGCACGAGGATTTCTTCACCGGGGAGCACGACCGGTTTAACCGCATTGGCCAGATCATTGATATTCAACACCGAAACTCCTTGCAGCTCGCATACTTTGTTCAAGTTAAAATCGTTGGTCACCACTTTCCCGTTCAGCGCCTTCGCCAAACGCACCAGCTTGCTGTCCACTTCCGTAATCTCCTCAAAGTCACCTTCGTAAATCAGCACCTTGACATCCAGTTCTTTCTGGATTTTGTTCAGGATGTCCAATCCCCTGCGCCCTCTGTTGCGCTTGAGCAGATCCGAAGAATCGGCGATATGCTGGAGTTCTTCCAGCACGAATTCCGGAATGACCAGCGTCCCTTCAATGAATCCCGTTTTGCAAATGTCGGCGATCCGTCCGTCGATAATGACGCTTGTATCGAGAATTTTATGCTGCTCGGATATCTTTTTCCCCTTGCTCTTATCCTTTGACCCGATACCGGAAACCCAAGATTGCAGCTCCTCCTGTTTGCCGACCCCAATCCGGAAACCCGCAAACCCCAACAAACCAGCTATCACTATCGGCACTGCGCTCGGCATTCCGTCGATCCTTGATACCGGCGGATACAATAATACGGAAACCAACAATCCTCCCAACAACCCCAGCATGCCGGCCAGCAATTCCGCCATCGGCATTTTTTTCAGCTTTTCCTCCGCCAGAGTCCATCGCATGAAAATCCATTCTGAAAACCAATACGACAATATCAATGCCAATGTTGCTCCCAATAACATCATGACATATTCCCGAATTGCCGGACTCCAGCCGAATGGATGTCCGAACGAACCCGCAAGCCAATCGTTCAAAACGTAACCTGTCCATCCGCCGATCCCTGTTAATAATAGTTGCAGCCATCGCTTCAACATATTTCACCTCCTGAAACATAGGAAAAACTTCTATCGAAGTCCTTCAAAGAAGCCGGACCTTGAGTAAAGGAAGTTTTTCATGCCCATAAGAATTTGCCTTTCCGAATGACCGAAAACTGATTAAATTCTTATGTGGTAAGAACAATATTCTATTTGTTCCTTACAATTATGAACAAATTTGACGCGGACTAATCTTCCGACGGCAATTTTTTTACCGTATCGGAAAGCATTCGGATACTATTGCGTGAAAAACACCCCTATCGGCAAAATACCGCGATGGCCATTCCCCCATTGGAACGATGCAAATATAAGTTTTTTTATAATTCTTAAAAATCAAGCTTTGAATTATAATAATGGTTTTTATATAATGGAATTGAATTGAACGGTAAGAGGTGAAGGGAATGAGCGTTTCAAGTCTTAAAAGCTTTCAGGATCAAGTATCCGAACTGTTGCTCCGTCACCGCAGTCTGCTCGATGTAATATCCAAATTTCAGCAAACCAACGCCGCCGTCAATCGGTCCGTTACGAAAGCGATAACCGAATGCGGCTGCATTGAAGTGAGCGCCCAAAAGCAGCAATATTCGCTCGACTACTCGGCTGAACGGCTTCGTGAGATGTTGGGTACCCATGTCCACGGCCATTTATGCGAACAATGTCAAGAAATCGTCAGTTCCGAATTGGGAAGAAACCTCTTTTATATGTCCGCGCTTTGCAATTTGTTGGAGATCAATTTGGAAGAAGTCATCGATCGTGAATCCCAAAAATGCTCAACCCTCGGCTTTTTCAATATGTCCTAAAAGCACGCCTCGCGGTAGAGACGCTGGTTTCACAAAAAAAGCATTTATTTTCAGCTTCCGCAGAAAATAAATGCTTTTTATTTTTCCTATATTCGGTTGCAGTTGTTGCGCCGCATCATTGCTAAACGATGTCGCGGGCTTCGATTTCCCGCTGCTCTTCAAGTTTCATCCGTCTTGTTCGGCGATTCAATATTCTAACGTTTTTTTTTAATCCGTACAGCGCATAAAGAACCAACGGAACGAAAATCAGCTTGGACAGCGTCCCCGGATACTTGATTGCCACAACGACGG
This sequence comes from Ferviditalea candida, assembly GCF_035282765.1. GTDB lineage: Bacteria > Bacillota > Bacilli > Paenibacillales > KCTC-25726 > Ferviditalea > Ferviditalea candida. The sequence continues at coordinate 14,670 of NZ_JAYJLD010000043.1, forward strand.
CAATCGCCACAATGATTGGAAGAATCCACATGGCCGATTTCGGTATTCCCACTTTTTTGAAACTGGGGTATTTGACCGTGCTGACCATTAGAAAGGACAGGAACAGTTCACTTAGCAGCAAAATCGGAGTTGCAATTTCATTGTGGAACAGCGCCAAAGTCGCCAGTACACCGCCGGCAGCGGGAATCGGGAGGCCGATAAAATATCCCGGCGTGCTGGCCTTGACATTAAACCTGGCCAGACGCAGCGCTCCGCAGATCGGGAACACGGCCGTGGCGATCCAAGCTGCCGCCGGATTTACTTCCTGCAAACCGACCACATAGATCACAAAGGCCGGAGCCACTCCGAATGAAATGACATCGGAAAGGGAGTCAAGCTCCTTTCCGAATTCGCTTTGAACATTCAGGGCCCGTGCCACTCTGCCGTCCAAACCGTCCATCAGCATCGCAACAATGACCATCATGGCCGCGTAATCCGGTCTATTGTTAAACACAAAAATAATCGACAGTATCCCCAAAAACAAATTACCTACCGTAAAAATGCTGGGCAGCGATTTCGCTATCATTCTGCTTACACCTCGAATGTACTATTCCCTTATCCGATAAGGATCATTAGTACGGTTCTAATTGTTCATCTTTCGATTGTATGCAAATTATATATGTCTGTCAATGAATACCTGTTCTTGAATCCGTTTCAACCCCTCTTTTATGTTCCTGGCCCGAATTTCTCCGATCCCGTCCACTTCATCCAATTCCTCGATCGTTGCCATCATAATATGAGCCAGATGTCCGAAATGATCGACCAAATTTTGTATGATGACTAACGGCAGACGCGGAATTTTATGGAGCATTCTAAAGCCCCTCGGGGAAATCGCTTCCTCCAGAACGGAACTGTTGGCCGGAAATCCCAACTGACGGATCACTTCGTGATGGTTCATCAGTTCATCGGAAGTCAGGTTTTTTAAGCAGATCCGGATACCCTTGATATTCTCATCACTCGGATCCCTGCTGTAATCTTTCAGCAGCAGTTCAGCGTCCTGATCAATCTGCGATACAAGCTCCTCCATCTGCATGCTGATCAATCGGCCTTCAGTCCCCAGTTCATTTATGTATTTCACAATTTCCGAGCGCACTCGCAATACCATTTCCACCCGCTGAATCACATTGGAAACGTCATGCAGCGTTACAAGCTCTTCGAACTCGGAGGCGCTTAGATTCGTGAATACCTGATCAAGAACCGCCTTATATTTTTCCAAGGTCTGTATGGCCTGATTGGCTTTCGTCAAAATAACTCCGATATCTTTTAACGCGTATCGGAGGTTCCCCTGATAAAGGGTAATCACATTTCTTCTTTGCGAGATGGAAACAACCATTTTCCCGGTTTGCTTGGCCACACGTTCAGCCGTCCGGTGGCGGATTCCCGTCTCGATCGAGGAAATAGAAGAATCCGGTATCAATTGGGTATTCGCATATAGTATGCGCTTTAAGTCCTCGCTTAAGATAATGGCGCCGTCCATCTTCGCCAATTCATATAGATAATTCGGAGAAAAGTCGCAGTTAATGGAAAAACCCCCGTCTACAATCTCCATGACCTCCGGGCTGTAACCCACGACAATCAATCCGCCTGTCTTGGCTCTCAGCACATTTTCCAGCCCTTCTCGAAAAGGTGTCCCTGGAGCCACCATCGTGAGCAGTTGGTTCATGACATCCCTTGCACCATCTTCTTTCACATGCCTACCTCCTGTGCCAGTTCAACATAGCTTAGCAATTAATTTAATGCAGCATTCAATGCTTCGGTTACCGTAGCGATGGAAATCACTTCAATTCCTGCGGGAGGAGTCCAGCCTTTCATGCTTTTCTCGGGCATGATTACTTTCTTGAAGCCTAATTTTTGCGCTTCTTTAATACGCTGTTCCGCTCTGGATACGCCTCTTACTTCCCCGGTTAGTCCAATTTCCCCAAACACCGCATCGAACGGACCGGTGGATTTGTCCCTGAAGCTGGAAGCGATGCTGATGGCCACCGCGAGGTCTACCGCCGGCTCATCCAGCCTTACTCCTCCGGCAACGTTGACGAACACATCCTGATGCTGCAGGACCATACCCATTCTTTTCTCCAAAACCGCGATAATCAGCGAAAGGCGATTATGATCAATACCCGTTGACATTCTTCGGGGAGTCGGGAAATTGGTAGGTGATACCAATGCCTGAATTTCAACAAGCACCGGTCGTGTCCCTTCCATGCTGGCTGCCACAGCCGACCCGGAAACACCGATCGGTCTTTCGGAAAGAAACAGTTCAGAAGGATTGTCTACTTCCCGCAAGCCGACCTCGCTCATTTCAAATATGCCCATTTCGTTCGTAGAACCGAAACGGTTTTTGACCGCCCGAAGCAACCGATAGCTGTGATGGCGTTCGCCTTCGAAATAAAGGACGCAATCTACCATATGCTCCAGCAATCTCGGGCCCGCTATGGCCCCCTCTTTTGTAACATGGCCCACAAGAACCGTTGCTATCCCTTTGCCCTTGGCCATTCGCATAAATTTGCCCGTACATTCCCTAACCTGGGAAACGCTCCCCGGGGCTGAGGAAATAAGGGGATGATACACGGTCTGGATCGAGTCAATGACCATAAAATCAGGCTGCACCGCTTCGATCGATTCTTCAATGTGCTCCATGTTCGTTTCACAAAGCACAAAAATATTGGGAGATAACGCATTTAAACGGTCCGCACGCAGTTTCGTCTGTCTGGCCGATTCTTCACCGGAAACATACAGAACTTTCAATCCCGATTTGGCCAAAGAATGGGAAACCTGCAGCAGAAGGGTAGATTTGCCTATCCCGGGGTCGCCCCCCACCAGAATGAGGGAACCCGGCACTAAACCTCCGCCGAGAACACGGTTCAACTCCCCAATATCCGTCATAATGCGCTGCTCCTGACTACCTTTTATTTCTATGATTGAAGCCGCCGTTTCTTTCGTCGAATTGCCCTCGGTATCAAAGAAGGGGTTTTTGGAGGATGCAACCCGTTCTTCCACAAAGCTGTTCCAAGCTTGGCATCCCGGGCATTTGCCCATCCATTTTGGGGATTCGTATCCGCATTCCTGACAAAAAAATTTGGTCTTTGTTTTGGTCATATCTGTTCCCCTGATTCTTATTATCACTTCAAAGTTTACCATGTTCAACCAATGATTGAAAACCCCTGAGACAAGCTTAGAAAAAAAGCATGCCCCCATTCATCGAATGTTCGGCATGCTTTTTTTTCACAGAACTGTCCATCAAAAATGTCTTGACAGTTACTTGGCGCTGACGTGCTCCCCTTTACGGACCACCAGTTCGCCGTTTTCTTCATCGATAGTGATCGTATCGCCCTTAGATATATTCCCCAGCAGCAATTCCTCCGACAAACGGTCCTCAATGTGCTTTTGAATGGCTCTCCGGAGAGGACGGGCGCCATACACAGGATCGTAGCCTTCTTTGGCCAAAAACTCCTTGGCTTTGTCGGTCAATGTAAAATTGACATCCTGATCCTTCAGACGCTTGCGCAGTTCTTCGGACATTAAGGTCACAATTCTTCCGATATGCTCCTGTTCCAACGAATGGAATACGATGATTTCATCGATGCGGTTCAAAAATTCCGGTCGGAACGTTTTCTTCAGCTCCGCCATCACTTTGTCCTTCATGTTGTTGTAATCCTTGCCGGAATCTTCTGCGGCGGTAAATCCGAGCGCGGAATTCTTCTTGATCATCTCCGCACCGACATTGGATGTCATAATGATCAGCGTATTGCGGAAATCGACCATCCGGCCCTTGGAATCGGTCAATCTTCCATCCTCCAGCACCTGCAGCAGGATGTTGAAAACTTCGGGATGCGCCTTCTCGATCTCATCCAAAAGGACAACCGAATACGGCTTGCGGCGGACTTTTTCCGTCAATTGACCGCCTTCCTCATATCCCACATATCCGGGAGGCGCTCCGACCAGTCTGGACGTCGAATGCTTTTCCATATACTCGGACATATCGATGCGAATTACGGCATTCTCGTCACCGAACATCGCCTCAGCCAAAGCCCGTGCCAATTCCGTTTTGCCGACTCCTGTGGGGCCGAGGAAAATAAACGATCCCATCGGTCGTTTCGGATCCTTCAGACCTGCGCGGGCCCTGCGGATAGCTTTGCTGACCGCTTTGACCGCTTCATCCTGGCCGATCACTCGCTCATGCAAAATCGACTCCATCTTCAACAAGCGTTCCGTTTCTTCTTCGGCCAGTTGACTGACAGGAATTCCTGTCCAGCTGGCCACGATTTGCGCGATATCTTCAGGTGACACTTCGGAATCGGTTCTGCCTTGGGTTTCTTTCCATTCATTTTTAGTTTTTTCGAGTTCTTCCCGCATTTTTTGTTCCGTATCCCTGAGGGAAGCCGCCTTTTCAAATTCCTGGCTCTGCACGGCCGCATCCTTTTCCTTGCGTATATCCTCCAGACGGCTTTCCAGTTGCTTCAGGTTCGGCGGTACCGTATAAGAACGCAGACGAACTTTTGAAGAGGCTTCGTCGATCAGATCGATCGCTTTGTCCGGCAGGAATCGGTCGGTAATGTAGCGGTCCGACAATTTAACCGCCTGTTCGATCGCTTCATCCGTGATTTTGACCCGATGGTGGGCTTCGTAACGGTCCCTCAAGCCTTGCAGAATCAAGATGGCTTCCTCGGGCGTCGGCTGATCGACCATGATCGGCTGGAACCTGCGCTCAAGAGCGGCATCCTTCTCGATGTATTTTCTGTATTCATCCAGCGTGGTCGCTCCAATGCACTGCAGTTCTCCTCTGGCCAGAGCAGGCTTCAAGATGTTGGAGGCGTCGATGGCTCCTTCCGCCCCGCCGGCTCCAATCAGAGTATGCAACTCATCAATAAACAGAATGATGTTTCCTGCCTGGCGGATCTCATCCATGATTTTTTTCAAACGATCTTCGAATTCGCCCCTGTATTTGGTACCCGCGACTACCGAACCCATGTCGAGGGTCATTACCCTTTTATCGCGAAGGGTCTCCGGAATTTCGTTATTGACGATCCTTTGTGCCAGCCCTTCGGCGATTGCCGTTTTACCTACGCCGGGTTCGCCGATCAGAACGGGATTGTTCTTCGTCCGGCGGCTCAACACTTGAATCACTCTTTCAATTTCCTTGCTGCGGCCGATAACCGGATCCAAATTGCTTTCTTTGGCGGCGGACGTCAAGTCCCTCGCCAGACTGTCGAGCGTCGGCGTGCTCACATTGGCCGCAGTACCATGGGAAGTCGAAACGGCCTCATTGCTGCCGAGAAGCTGTAAGACCTGCTGTCTGGCTTTATTCAAGCTGACCCCCAGATTATTCAACACTCGGGCCGCAACACCCTCACCTTCCCGAATCAGGCCAAGCAGAATGTGCTCTGTCCCGACATAAGTGTGTCCGAGTTTCCTTGCTTCATCCATGGACAGCTCGATGACTTTTTTCGCTCTTGGCGTATAAGCAATATTCATCGGCTGCTCTTGGCCTCTGCCGATTAAAGCTTCGACCTCGTCCTGAATTTTTTCCAACCCGAGACCTAAAGCAATCAGCGCCTTTGCCGCAATCCCTTCACCCTCCCGGATCAAACCGAGCAGGATATGCTCCGTACCGATATTATTATGACCCAAACGAACCGCTTCCTCCTGGGCCAATGCCAGCACCTTCTGAGCACGTTCCGTAAATCTTCCGAACATCATGTTCTACACCTCCAAAAAAGATTTGTCATCCATGTTGTCAAACACGCTTACTATCCATTCTTAACCAATCTTCCTCTAATCATTTCAGCTCTTCTTATATCTCTTTCATCTGCCGACAGTTTTTTTCCTGCATACTGCTGTAAAAAACCCGGCTGTGTCATCACCATCAGTTCGTTCATGACATTCGCGGAGACATCCTTGATCAATCCCAGATCAATTCCCAATCGTACGTCCGACAGCCGTTGGGCCGCTTCTTTGGAATCGATGATTCCCGCGTGCGATAGAATACCGTATGACCGGCTTACCCGATCCATGATTCTGGGCCTCGAATCAGCCAAAAGCCTTTCTCTCGCTGCCCGTTCATGCTCGATAATCTGGCGCGCAACGCTGTACAGATTGTTGATGATCTCCTCTTCCGACTGACCGAGCGTAATTTGATTGGAGATTTGAAACCAGTTGCCGATCGCTTCGCTTCCCTCACCGTACAATCCACGCACAGCCAATCCCACCTGGTTGATCGCCGACAAAATTCGATTGATTTGCTGGGTCATCACAAGAGCCGGTAGATGCATCATGACCGAAACGCGGATTCCGGTGCCAACATTGGTTGGACAACTCGTTAAATATCCTCGTTTTTCGTCGAATGCATAGTCCAATTTCGATTCCAAAATATCGTCGATTTTACATGCCAGATTCCATGCTTCTCTTATTTGAAACCCGGGATAAAGCACCTGTATTCTCAAATGATCTTCTTCATTAACCATAATGCTGATCGATTCGTCCTCGCTCAGGATGACGGCGCCGTTGCGGGATTCTTCAGCCAGATTGGGACTGATCAGATGCTTTTCCACCAAAACCCTTCGTTCCAATTCATTAATGTCGGCCAGTTGAATGGTCTCAAATTTGCTGATGGAATGGAACTCGTCATTGTCTACACTATTCAGTATTTCATCGAGCACCGCCTGGGACTGCTGTCCCGTTGACATCATCGGAAAGGGATACTTTCTTAAGTTTCTCGCTATGCGAATCCGACTGCTGATGACGATATCGGACTCCGGGCCGCCTCCCTTCATCCATTCGCTGAGGGCTTGATTGATAAAATGACGCAACGACATTAGCCTTACCTCCATGCACCAGCGCTGTTTGACCGGCATGCGTTATGGCGGTCAATTCGCGGCGAATTTTTTCTCCAGTTCACGGATCTGATCCCTGATTCGCGCCGCATCTTCAAATTCTTCCTTCTCAATCCGGCTTTGAAGCTCCTTCTTCAACTCTTCAATTTCACGCTTGCCGCGAATGAGGCCTCCGACTCGTTTGGGAATTTTACCGACATGCACTGTGTTTCCGTGAACTCGCTTCAATATGGGATCCAACCGATCCGAGAAGTAAGAGTAACAGGAACTGCAGCCAAAATGTCCGAGTTTGCCAAACTGAGCATACGTCAATCCGCATTCCTCACAGCGTACTTCCTGCGGTTTGCTTCCGATTGCGTTCGTGTTGCCCGGCTCGAAATCCAGCAAACCGGACAGCAGATTATGAATGGAAAAACCGTTCGGCGCTCCCGGAATCAGCTCTCCTTTCTCTCTTGCACAGGTTTCACAAAAATGGAATTCCGTTTTTTCTCCATTTACAATCTTGGTAAAATGAAGAGTCGCCGGTCTTTTCCCGCAATCCTGGCAATTCATGGGCAATCCCTCCCCTTTATTTGCTGAGCAGCGCAATCAACATGCTTTTCAACAGTTTCGCCCTGATCTCATCTCTCAGTGGAAGTTTTAAAGTAAGGGTATCCCTGGAAATGGCCGCCCTGAGGAGATTGGCCTCGCGTCTGGTGATAAATTCGGCCTCCTCTAATTGGTATATGAGACCCTCCGCAGTAGTTTGATCCATCTGATTGGCAACGTTCTGAACAATGTGCTCCTGAATCGAGCCCAGCTTGGGGATCTCCACTTTTTGGATTCGAATATATCCGCCACCGCCGCGCTTGCTTTCAACCAGGTATCCTTTTTCAAAAGTAAACCGTGTTCCGATGACATAGTTGATCTGCGACGGCACGCATTGAAACTGATCGGCCAATTCATTGCGTTGGATTTCAATCATGCCATCGCCAGCCTGCATCATATTCTTCAGATATTGTTCAATAATATCAGAGATATTCCGCATGAATATTTCCTCCAAACCTCCGCACGATTGACTTTGACTTTCTTTGACTTTGTATGATTTTATTATAACCAATTCATATACGTTTTTTCAAGTACTATGAATGTAATTTAGTGTGTGTTAACAAAGCCCGATTATCCCCCTTGCTTTTATTCTTGTCGTGCCTTTATTTGCATTATTTCTAACATTTTTGATTTTGATGCTTGTGAATTTTGCCTTTTAGTTAAATTTGCATTCATGTCCGTTTCATGTCAGGGATCAAACGAATGAGTTGGTTGAGTGTAAAATAAAAACGCCCCTGATCGGTCCAATCGATCAGAGACGTTCTTCGTTTCGCTTGGCAACGTCCTACTCTCCCAGGACCCTTCGGTCCAAGTACCATCGGCGCTGGAGGGCTTAACGTTCG
>NZ_JAYJLD010000044.1 GCF_035282765.1 Ferviditalea candida
TTAATTAGGGCAGTGAATGTACAGCATTCCATGACCCAGCATACAGGAGGCGCTTTTTGTTTTGCAAACCGCATTTTAATTCATTACAGGAATAGCTCCATATATGTATTTAATGATTGGATCAAGCGGAAATGCCCGCAGATCCTCTTTGCCACCTTAGAAAATAAGCCTCCAGAGCGAGAAACAATGAATTGAAAAGGATGCCGCCGATTCCCAAAATGACCATTCCGGCCCACATGCTCAAGATATCGAAGTTTGCCTGGCTTTGAAGGATCATGTAACCGATGCCTCCGCTGGCAGAAATCATTTCGGAGATCACCATCATGATGAAGGCAAGAGCAAGCGAGATTCGCAAGCCTGCGAATATTTCCGGCGAGGCCGCCGGCAGAATGACATAAAAGAGGTGGCGGATTCCTCGAATTCCATAAACCCTGGCGGAGTTGAGCTGCGTCGAATCAATCGACTGTACGCCTTTCACCGTATTCAGCAGAATCGGCCAGATAACGCCGAAAGCAATGAATAAAATCTTCATCGAATCGCCGATGCCGAACAGGATCAGAAAAATCGGCAGCGCCGCCGGCGGCGATATGGCTCTTCCGAAATGAATGATCGGTTCGAAATAAGCATCCAGACCGCGCACGAGTCCGATCGCAACTCCGAGCATAATCCCGAAAACACTGGCCAGACCCCATCCGGATATGATTCTGAACAGACTCGGCAAAGCATTATGTTGTAATGCCGTTATGGACAGCCAGTTCCGTCCTAGCTCTTTCGCTATCTCCAAAGGCGTCGGAAAGAAAAAAGCATGAAACAAGCTTGTCAGCAACTGCCAGAGAAGAATCAGTCCGATCCATAACGCGAATGTCTCCGCTGTTCGGTAGTAGAGTGTGGAAGCGCGTCTGGTGTTCAATGGATCTCCCCCTTTTTCTTGCGGAATGAGGTATGCCAGAAAAATAAACGATGTTCCGCGTACTCCATGATCATATTAATCGCGTATCCAAGGAGACCTGAAATAAACGTCGCACTGTATACCGGATTTAGGGAGCCCGATGCGGACTCCTGAAGAATCCATCCTCCCAGCCCTTGACCGCTTCCGGCCACCATCTCCCCGGCGATGGCAACGGAGAGGGCAATTGAAAGCGCGATCCGAATACCGGTCGCAATGAACGGGGCGCTGCTTGGCAGTTCTACTTTCAGCAGCGTTTCCCATCGGCCGAACCCGAACGTTCTGGCTGTTTGGCAAAACAACTGATCTACATTGTGCATACCGTATATGCTGTTGATTAAAATTGGCCAGATGGATGTCCAGACAACTAGTGAGATCGTGGCTCGCTCGGAAAGTCCGAACATCAAAATGGCAAGCGGAGCAAGCGCAACTGCCGGAATCGGACGCAGGGTTTCTACCAACAGGCGCGTCAACCGGTAAGCAAGCGGATATCTCCCAAGCAATAACCCGGCCGGTACGGCAATTAAAGCAGCCAATGCCAGGCCCGCAAGCATCGCCTGCACCGTGCCGTACACATGGACAATAAATGTGGGTTCAAAAAGCAGGCCGAAGGAATATTTCACAATCGTCCAGGCCGAAGGAAAGTATTGGGTATCAACTAGAAGCGCTGCAAGCTGCCAAAGGGTGAAAGCCGCAAAAATGCCCGCACATCCCTTGGCTATGGTTTGGATTCGCGTCTTTCCCTTTATAGCAAAATCTGACGATCTGCCATTCGCTCTTTTGCAATGAGCAGCTGTTAATTTTTTTAATAGTTTACTCTGCATGGTATCCATTTTTTATTCACACCGTCCCCGTCTATGATGGCTCCGGCGTACCAGATTGAAGAATCATGCCGACCACTTCGCTACGAAGCTGAACAAATTCCTTTGTCGCCCTTGTTTGAACTTGATGTCTCGGTCTGAACAATTGAATGTCGAGGTCCTTTACTAGACGGGCTGGAGGCTGTGACAAAACAATAATCCTATCGGACAAATATATGCTTTCATCGATATCGTGCGTAACGAACAGGATGGTCATGCCGAACTTTTCATGAACCGACAAAATCAAATCCTCGAGATCCGCCCGAGTTTGCGCATCAACCGAGGCCAGCGGCTCGTCCATAAGCAGCAGCTTCGGACGATAAGCCAATGCACGGGCGATGGCCACGCGTTGCTGCATACCGCCGGACAGCTGCCAAGGGTATTTGTGAGCCGATCCGGAAAGGCCCACCGCTGCCAGACTTGCGCTGCTGCGTTCCGATGCCTCCTTGGCTCCGACCTTTTTGCGAAGAGGAAACTCAACATTTTTTTGCACGGTCATCCAAGGAAACAGGGAACGCGTATAATCTTGGAAGACAAACGCTACTTGTGAAGGAATGTTGCCGTTAATTTTCTCCCCCATGACGGAAATGCTTCCTCGCGAAGTTTTGATTAATCCCGAGATGATTTTTAACAATGTCGACTTCCCGGTGCCTGATGGGCCTACGATCGAAACAAACTCCCCTTCGTATACACAAAAGCTAAGATCATCTATGGCCCGTTGGGAACCTGAAGCGCTTTCATATTCGTACTCCAGATCACGCACTTCAAGAACTAAGTTTTTTCTTTCAGCAATATCTGCTTCCATGTTCGCCCCCCATGATCCAAATTGCAAGCGCTCTCTTTTTAGCCTTACTCTTATCATAATAACCTTATCATTCGAGAACAAATAGACAAACGATATTTCAGAAATCACGATTGCTTATAAATCAGTGCTGCTTCAACAATCCATATACTTCCGCATCCAGCTTTTTGGCCAGCTCCGGATTATATGTTTTCTCGTAGTCGGGTTCCACCGTAATTCGGCCGCCGTAAAAGATGACGTCCTCAACTTCTTTGACATTTACTGTAACGACGCGGATGTAACCGATTCTCCCCTTGTTCATCCTGCTCTCCCCTTTTCGGCAGAAAACGATCAATATTCAACCTTCACCGGCAGACCGAGCTCAAGCTTGCCAAAAATTTCGCCAAGCCCATCAAAGTTAAAAGCCATATGCTGGGCTCCGGCATGGATATCCCGCCAAAACTGCTGCAGCAGGTTGCTCTCTGCCGAAGCCGCCGCACCGCTGTTTAAGAATATGCTTTCCATCGCTTCACTGCACAATTGAGCGCTATAGGCATAATTGCAGCGCAGGCGTACCCGCTCCGAATAGTCGAGTACCCGGCCCGATTCGACAATTTCCAGAGATTTCATTAATAGCGCATGAGCTGCTTCGATCTTCGTTGCGATTTTAGCCATCCGGATTTGCTGATGCGTCAGCTCCGCCACTCGGACTCCGGTTCTCGTTTTGTTCTTGCTGATAACCGTATCCCGCCAGAGTTCATATGCACCGAGCGTAGAGCCCAGAATTACGGAAAGCAGTGTAGCAGGCATTACCGCTGATAATTGGATACGGTACAGCGGCGCCGTATTCAGCTGCATACCGGGCGAAATACCGTACAAATTCCAAGGCTCCAGCTCCATCGTTCGATGGGAGGGAACAAATACATCCTTCAATTCAAACATATTGCTGCCCGTTCCCCTCATACCGATCACATGCCAAGTATCGTGCACCAGCATGTCGCTTTTCGGCACAAGAAAATAATACACCGCTTTCTCCTGCTCGTTTCCAGACTGCGGAAGGGGCACGAGGATCAAGGCCCAATCGCTGTGCTCGATTCCGGAGGAGAAGCCCCATTTCCCGCTCAATACGTATCCACCCTCCACCCGGTTCACTTGCATATCCGGGCTGGGATTCAGAGAAGAAGCGATGCACGCATCCGGGTTGTCGCGCCATACGTCAGCTTGCGCCTGATCCGGCATGAACGCGGTCATCCAGCTGTGCAGCAGGAGCAGCGCATAGCACCAGCCCGCTGACGGTTCGGCCTTGGCCACTTCAATGGTTGTAGCCGCAAGTGTCTTCCAGCTCAATTCATGGCCTCCCCAGCGTTCAGGTACCAGCATTCTCACAAGGCCCGATTGAATGATCTCTTTAATCGTTTCAGGCGGTTGGCTCCTCAATTCGTCCGCCAGCTTGGAGCGGGAGCGAATATTTGGGGAAAGACCTTTGCAGCGTTCGAGGGCTTCATCGTGAGACAACTTCTTGATAGCATCCTGCATGTTTCGTAACCTCCTGGAAAATTATGGATTGATGACGGGTGTGCCGTAGGTGTGGAATGTCGCCGGCAAAGGATTCCCCCAAGCAAGACCCTTCTTCCTCTCTTGCGGTGTCCAGGTAATCGTTTCCCAGTCCGGAGAAAGAATCAGAAATCCTCCCGAGCACACTTCGATGCGATTTCCTCCCGGCTCATACACGTACACAAACATCGTTTGTCCCGCTACATGCTTGCTCGGCGAAGCCTCAATAAAAATACCGTGATCCAAAAAAATATCCGCGGCTCGAAGCACCATCTCCGAGCTTTCAACCTTGAACGCCGCATGATGAAAGCGCCCTTTCGTTCCGGTTTTATCCAGTGAAATCGCAAGATCATATGACTTGTTCGTGACATGCAGCCATGCCGTGACCTTCGAGCCTTGATCCGTTATCGCCTGCTCGCTCAATCTAAAGCCCAGTTTCTCTTGCCAGAAGGCGCTGTCTCCATCGACATTGGAACTGAATAGGTTGATATGGTCCAATGAAGTAACAGATGCTCCCCGGGCCGCATATTTTTGCGGCAAATTTTTAAGCGAAGGCTTTAGGGACGGCGGAGCCACGTATTTTTCGGCTTCATAATACAGCTCTACAGCATGCCCATCCGCATCCGTACAGCGGTACGTCTTCCCGTGACCGTAATCGCCGTCCGACCAGCCGATTCCAAGGCCGCTCCGCTCGATAGCCTGAGCCCTCCGATCCAACGCCGCCGGCGAAAATGAGCGCAGGCCAACGTGACCGAGCCCGGCATGCTTGGCTTCCGTCAGCTTCAAGCTGTATAAAGATTCGTCGCCCCAGCCGCGAAGAAACACAGACTGCCTCTCGCTATGGATGGCTTCCATGCCCATTAACTCGCGGAAGAAAGCGAGGCTTTCGTCCGGCTTTGGCGTCAACAGCTCGATGTGCGCCAGATAAGCGATATCCCGAATAGGTTCTTTAAATTCCGTCATTTCTGCTCCTCCTCCACAATTCGTGTCTCAATTGCACCAATTTCTCCGAACTCCACCCGAACAACATCTCCGCTTTGCAAAAACGTTCCCTGGGCTTCGCCTACGGTCCCTCCGGCATTCCGGTACAGACGATGTCTCCCGCTCCTTCCCATGTTTTTGCTTTGTAATGATCATAAATCAGCCAGCCTCAGCCGTAAAATATACAAATGCAATTTGAGAAATCGCATTTTCTTATCAAATATGCAACGTCGAACACGTGAACAGTTCCTCAACGGACGGCCGGCGGGAAATGATCTTCAGTTCAAGCATAATCAAACAGGCATACCCCTTAACTGCTAAGGGATATGCCTGATATTACTCAGTATTCATGTCAATCACTTCAATTTATCGAACAGATTCCATTCCTTCTCAGGAAATCACACACGGGATTTGAACCTCGACAGTCGTCCCGCAATTTTCTTTGCTGCTGAACCGGAGAGTGCCGTTATGCGCTTGGACGATCCCGAAGCAAATCATCAATCCCAAACCGGTTCCGGTTTCTTTCGTGGAAAAAAAGGGCTCGCCGAGCTTTCGGATCATATCCTCCGGTATCCCTTTGCCTTCATCGATAATACGAATGGAGATATTGCCATTGCTTGCCGTTCGAACACAGATTTGAACCGTTCCGCCATTAGGCATCGCTTCAATCGCATTTTTCAGCAGATTGACAAACACCTGCTTCATTTGATTCTCATCGCATTGAACAAGCGGAATGTCCGGTTCGAAGTCATAATGGATCTGCACATTATTCAAGATCGCTTGCGAATCAAGCAAAAATACGACATTCCGGATAAGCTCCACAATCGAACTCTCTTGAAAATGAATTTCGTGAGGTTTGGCAAGGATCATAAATTCATTCACGATCGAATGGATCCGGTCCAATTCAGACAGCATAATTTCAATATATTTTTGTTCATTTCCTTTGTTTGTTTTCATCAGCTGCACGAAGCCTTTTAATGAGGTCAAAGGATTTCTGATTTCGTGAGCGACCCCGGCGGCGAGCTGGCCGACGACCGAGAGCTTCTCTGACCTGAGCATATATTCTTCCGTCCGTTTCCGATCCGTCAAATCGCGGATCACCGTCTGCACGACAGGAAATTGCAAATATTTGTGGATATAGATCGACGAGGTTTCCACATCGACGAATGTTCCATCCAATCGGACGAGTTTGATCTCCATGTAATCCAGTTTTTCATTGCTGGTGATAGCTAATCGGATACGTTCAGTTACGACCCCTGCATAATCGGGATGAATGAAATCAAAAATCGATCTTCCGATAACTTCTTCCTGGCTTTGGGCTCCGACTAACGCAAGCGTCATGTCGTTGACATAATGTATCTTCCCATCTTTATGAATGACCATCGGTTCCGGCAATAATTTGATCATGCGCCTGAACTGCAGTTCCCTTTCGAAAAGCTCCTCTTCCGCCTTTTTTTGCTCGGAGATATCCTTGCACAGCAATTGAACCGACCGTTTTCCCATATACTCAAGCGGCAGGGCGCTTATCTCAATGTCGATCATTTGTCCATCCAATCTGACCAGCTTCTTTTGAATGTTCCTCGCCGGTTTTCCTTCTTTGAACAGCTGCTGAAGCTTCGACTCCAGAGTATCCAGATCAGTTGGGTGAATAAATCCGAAAATTTCCTTGCCGATCAGTTCCGCTTGATCAGCCGCTCCAGCCAATTTGACTGCAGCCGGATTGACAAACACGATCCGGTAATCGCTGTGCACGATAATCGGCTCCGGCGACAATTCAACGAGCTGCCGGTACCTTTCTTCACTTTCCCGCAGTTTCTGCTCGGCAAGCTTGCTTTCGGTGATGTCTCTTTCCACCCCGACAAACCTCTCAATATTCCCTTCAGCGTCGCGAATGGGATAAATCGTTATATTGGCATGAGACATGCTGCCGTCTTTTCTGAGCTTCATAGTTCCATAGCCGGTGACGCTCTCTCCAGATTTCAGCTTATTCTGCAATTTCTCAGCTTCGTGCTGCAGGTGCGGAGGAACCATCGGCAGAACCAGACCGCAAACTTCGCCTCTCGTCCATCCGTGCATTTTCTCGAACGAATCATTCACATCCAGCACTCGTCCTTCACAATCCGTAACAATGATACCGTCCGAGGACCGATTCATGAACAGGCGTAAAAAGCTGTCGGTCATATTTATTTTTTTGCAAGCGTTTGCATTGATTTTGAAGTTTTTAACGGGATGTTTGCGTGAAGATATAGGAGACAGGTAAACTGTTGCTTTGGCGCGCTTTTTCATAGAGTGTTATATTCTCCTCATCTGGCAAATTGGCACTTTTTAACTAATATATCACAGAGTTAAAAGATTATAAATATTCAAATATACCCACTTAATAAAAGCAGTACGTCCCTTGACGCCGCCAAAGCAGCGATGGCCGCACTGCCGTATTGATCTGTTTACCGTTCCTCTTGGTTTCTCAGCAAAATATAAATACTCTCTTCATCGGCTTCCACCGTAAAGCCCTTGAGCCGGACTTGTTCATCAGCCAAATGCTTGCCCGATTTCAGATCAAATTCCCAGCCATGCCAAGGACATCGCAAAATTTGCCCATCGTGTCCGTAATGATATTCATAAACGTTTGAGCTTAAACGTGTCCCGCCGACTCTGCCCTCGCAAACGGGAGCGCCGAAATGCGGGCAAACATTTCTCCAAGCTTAAAAACAGCCGTCAATATGGAAAATGCCGATTTCCATGCCGCCGGCGCGAGATTTTCTGCCCAAGGCCCGCTTTATCGGCAACACGGGTTTTTACTAATTTCCGCTCACTTTTCTGCTCGCAGCGTCCGGCTGCAACTAAATTGTCAATATCCGGATGGGTAAGACTGGCTAAAGGCACATAGTGGACATGATCATTGGAGAAAGGCGGCCAGAGGTGACCATCCGAACGATCATGCAGCTCAATCGACCAAGCCGTTCGGGCAATCGCATCCGGAAATCGGACTCCCGATCGGACATCGTCGACCGTCAATTGCCGACGGCCGACGATCCAGCGGGTCTGACGAATACCGGGAAGGCTGTAAGCCCGAATTCATCTCCGCGTTCCTTCAGCCGGACTGCGAAATTCTGCAAAATGTCCATTTGCTGAATTTGCTCCACATCGACTCCATTGTGCCGATCAAACAGCCACTGGAACGGCAGTGCGGCTTGGCTGTTCCCCGATACACGCGACTGCCTTTATCCACAAGCCTATTCCGGGACTTCACTCAGAAAGAAGCCCGAAAGTTTCCCATTTCCATGGATACTTAATATCCTGCTAATAAAGGTCGGTTCTGCGCTCGTTCATCATGGTGAAAAAGCTTTCCTGCAAGTGGCGCTTCCAGGCGTAGTCAATTTCCGCGGCCAGGATCTGCTCGGAATTCCCTTTTGCCGCACTCAGCGCAGTCCCATCCGGCGCATAAATCGCGGACTGGCCGAAAAATTCAAAGGCTCCCGAACATCCCGTATGGTTGGAGGCGGCCAAATACACCGTGTTGTCAATTGCGCGGGCCATGGAAAACATGCGGTAAGGCCGATCATAAGGCATCTCCCAAGCGCTCGGGGCCAGCAACAGCTCCGCACCGCCGGCAGCCAGCTTTCTGGCCGCCTCCGGAAACGCCAAATCCCAGCAGATCATCAACCCGATCCGCCCCAATTCGGTATCGGCAATTACAAATTCATCACCGGGTTTAAAAAAGCTTCGCTCATACGGCGTCATGTGTATCTTCCTGTAATTGGCCGCCGCCTCCCCTCGGGGATTAATCAGCATCAAGGAATTATAAATTCGGGCTTGCCCATCCTTTTCCACATAACCGTAGGCGATATACATTTGCGTTTCCTCAGCCGCCCGGCTCATCTCGGAAAAAATCCGGCCTTCCATAGTCTCCGCAGTTTGCAGAACTACGGGATTCAAACCGTAACCGTTGGCCGCCAATTCGGGAAAAAGCAGCAGTCTTGCCTGCGGATACAGCTCCTTGCATTCGACCGCCCGCTGCTTCATTTTTTGAAGATTGGATGAAACATCACCGTCAAAGGCCCCTTGAACAACCGCGATCTGAAATTTGTCTGTTTTGATCATCGGCCTCAGGCTTCCATCCGATTCGGTACGGCATCGTCCGGATTCGCAGCGGTGTGTTGCGACGTTTGCCGGAAAATCCCCATCAATACCCAATAGCTGATTCCCGAAACCAAGAACGTGAGGATCGTTGAACCGATGCTCAGCGGCTGAACATAGGTGAAATAATACGCAAAAATGGCGCCGATGATATAAGCCGCATAGGCGGACAAATTGAAGCCGTTCTGGTAATGATATTTTTTCTTCCTGTCGAATGCTATGTCCTCTGCGTCGTATCGGCTTTTTTTCAAGATGAAGAAATCAACCAGCACAATCGCAAATACCGGGATGAACAAAGTGGCTACCATCAGCACAAACGTGAAAAAGTTGGTCATCAGCGCTTCCTTCAGCAGAGCCCCCAGCGTGGAAACGATTCCGATCAATACGACCGGCTTCCAAAAGCCGAGTCCGGGAAACACGTTCATAAACGACATGGTTGCGCTGTATAAAGCCATAATATTTGTGGAGAGCACCGAGAAAAAGACGACAAGTGAAGCGACCAGACCGAAGCCGTATTTGGCCAGCAGAATCGTCGGATCATACGTCTGCTCCATGCCCGAAAGAATACTGAAGCCGCTGACGACGGCCCCGAGCATCATGGCGATGACGGATGCCGCGATATAGCCTAAATAAGTCCCCCACCCCCCGCTTTTCTCGCTTTTACAGTTCCGGTTGAAGTCGCACACGGAGGACATCCAGGAAAATGCGGTGGCCACCACGATATCAAATGCGATAATTCCCGTGACCGCAGGATGCTCGCTCAGCTGCATAGTCATCAAATTTGAAATGTGATACGCTGTGAACAATTTATAAAATACGATAAACGCAAGAACGATCATCGCTATCGACACATATTTTTCAACCCGCTCCACTCCTTTATGCCCATAGACGGTCATCAGCACGACCAAGACCTCCGTAAGGATGACGAACATGTCGACATTGCTGTAGCCTGTCATGTAGTTTATGGCATAATTCAAGCTAAGCCCCGCCATATAGGCTTGAATCCAGCTCCAGCCGATCAATACGAGCGTATTGACGATTGCCGGCAGGATGGCTCCTTTTTGGCCGAAGGATGCTCGTGTCAAAACCATTGTGGGAAGACCCGTACGGATACCGATATTCCCGGTCAGCGCCAGCGGAATGGCCCCCAGGACCGAGCCGATCACAATCGCCAGGATCGCATCGGTAAAAGAAATGTCCGGCACGAACATCATCCCCGTCATGACCGTTGTAATGACGACGTTCGCAGCCAGCCACAATGCAAACGTACCGAAGAAATTCATCGTTCTTTCCGACTGCCGTGTCGGCCGGATATCATCCTTGCCCAATTGCTCCAAAAAAACCGCCATTTTCTTCTCATCTCCTTGAATTGGAATTTTTCATATGATCCCGTTTGTTCAGCGCTACCAGACTCATCATTTCAAAAGCGACGGTCGCGGCCAGCATCGCGGTAATTTCCGCATGATCGTAAGCAGGCAATACTTCAACCACATCAAAACCGACCAGCTTCAACCCTTTCAACGCCCTGACATATTCAATGGCTTCATAGCTTGTCGGTCCTCCGGCCTCCGGCGTCCCGGTGCCGGGCGCATAGGCCGGATCGACAAAATCCACATCGAACGAAACATAAACCGGCCGTTCCCCCACACGATCGCGAATGCGCCGGACAACCTCCGGAAAACCCTGATCGCGGCATTCCCGCATCGTAATGACTTCAAAGCCCAGCTCCCTCGCATCATCAATATCCTCGCGTCCGTAAAGCGATCCCCTCATGCCGATTTGGATCGAGTGTTCCACATCCAGCAATCCCTCCTCCACGGCGCGCCGGAAGGGAGTTCCGTGCATATATTTCTCGCCGTAATAGTGATCCCAGGTATCCCCGTGTGAATCGAAATGCACAAGCGCTACCGGACCGTACCGGTTTTTGAAGGCTCTCAGGCTGCCCAGGCTGATGGAATGATCTCCGCCGAGGATGATCGGAACGACGGATTTTTCCAGAATCGGCTGGAGTCCGATTTGGATCTTCTGATAGGTGCGGTGAATATTCCCCGGAACCACATCGATGTCTCCATAATCAACCCCGGAGCAGTATTCGAAAATATGAATATCCTGATCAGGATTATAGGGACGCAGCAATACCGAGAAATTGCGGATATGCTGCGGTCCGTACCGTTGTCCGGTTCGATTCGAAACCGCCGTATCGAAGGGTACGCCCAGGATGACAAAATCGACGTGATCGGCTGTTGCGGTGTTCTCCAATCTCATAAAGGTCCGAACGCCGCAAAAACGGGGAGATTGCGAAGAATCCTTCGGTTGAAACATGACAGACCTCCCATTATTAAATTTTTCGTTAATTTTTAAATAGCAAAAAGAATGCCAATAAATCAGCCGATAATTCCGATGATTTTTCGCATTTTTTCAAAAAAACAAGTCGGAAACGAATCGTTCTTGATTCGTTTCCGACTTGTTGAACCGGTTATAACTCAATCTTCCATTTTTTCAGCTTTCGCACGACTGAGGTTTGACTGATTCCCAAATATTTTGCCATCTCATAGGTGGATTTGCAATTTTTCGCGGCTTGTCTCAACCATTTGCGTTCCACTTCGCCGACCTGATCCTTCATGGTCTGCCCCGGTATTCCCCATCCCTCATCATCAAATTTCATATCCTTCAGATGGCGGAATTGAATGTCAAAGGGCAGCTGCGAAGGAAGGATGCAGCGGTTCTCCGCGGTGATGACCAGCCGTTCTACCAGGTTCTCCAGCTCCCGGACGTTGCCCGGCCAATCATATTCTACCAATTCATCCACCGTCATGGAATCGAAACAGATGTTTTTGTGATACTTTTCATTATAGTGCTTGAGAAAATATTGAATAAGCAGCAAAATATCCTCTTTTCTCTCTTTCAGGGAAGGAACGGCTATCGGCACCACCATTAACCGATAGTACAGATCCTTGCGAAACAATCCCTTCTTCACCATTTCCTCCAGATCCCGATTCGTTGACACGACGAGACGGAAGTTGATCGTTCTCGGACGCACGCCTCCGATCCGGGCGACCTGCTTTTCCTGCAGCACCTTCAATAATTTGGCCTGCACGGAAAGCGGCAGTTCCCCCAGCTCATCCAGAAAAAGCGTGCCTTGATCGGCCAGTTCGATCAGTCCGGGCTTTCCTTGCTTATTGGCCCCGGTGAATGAGCCCGATTCGTAGCCAAACATTTCCGACTCGAATAAGCTTTCCGGAATCGCACCGCAGTTTACTTCAATAAGGGGACCTCCCCTTCGCTCGCTTTCATGATGGATGAAATGGGCGATCATCGTTTTCCCGACTCCGGATTCTCCCAGCAGAACGACGGTCGCATCGGACTTGGCCACATTCTTCACCAATTTCCATACCCGGATCATCGGCTTGCTGCGAATGACAAAGTTTTCGATCTTGATCTCTTTGTCACGAAGCTCTTCGATTTCGGTTTCATACAGCTTCATCCGGGCCCTCAAGTTTTCATAGTCTTCCTTGATGCTTTCAAGTTCCGTCAAATCATGCGAAAAGCTGATCACCCTGATGATTTCCCGCTCCTGATTGAATATGGGATAGCCGGTTGCCATAACGGTTCTGCCGGTCGGCGTTTTTTGCATCAGCTGGATATCCCTTTTTTCCTTGAGCACCCTGGTCGTCACCGAAGGCGAAAATACCTGCTCCCGTTCCAAGTCAAACACCGATTTCCCGATTAATTCGGAAACATCCTTGCCATAAATCGATTTGCAATTCGGACTCGCTTTCAGGACCCGGCCTTGTCCGTCCGTAATCACGATATTATCCTTGGAGACTCGCAGGATGGAATCCAGCTCCAGATCGGCTGTCGGTTCGATTGCGATCACCGCCTGTCTTTTTCATTCTTATACAAGATAAATATTATTCTGTCAATTCGTTTTCTCGATTTCAAATTCATGAATCCGCCGAACCCGTCCACATATCCATAAGCAGAGCGGGGTTTTGAAATATTGCATAGGGGATAAAGCAATAGCCGTCCTTTCCCCAGTCCGTTCCCCAGCTGTTTCGGACAATGACCATTTGTTGTGCGTCATCGTATCCCGCCGCGCACAGCGCATGTCCTCCCAGCAGTTGTTCTCTCGCAACGTCCGGCACATCGATCACGCCGGTGGCGACCGGTCCCGGTCCTTCAAATGATTCATAGATAAGCATACCGAACACAACCGGCCATCCTTGGGCAAGCGCCGCCTTCAGATGGTTCAGACCGGCAACCCGATGATATTCGCTAATCCGGAAGTGAATGGCGTCGGCCTCGGCGGCGTCGTCCGGCTTCTTCCGGAAATCCTCCGTATACGGCCAGAGCTTCGACCGGCAAACTCCGAGCTTTTGCAGAAGCTTCATTCCGTCTCTTAGACTTGCCCCGGCATCCTGGCCGACCGTTCCTTCGACCTGCCTTTCGTGCCAGTACAAATAAAGGCGGCTGAGTCTTTCGAAGGGCCTGCCGGATTGCAGCAGGAGATATTCCCGGAGCCCGCGGACGATCGCATTGGCTGTGCAGCTGCCAAGCTCGCCCTGGTCCACCACAGGCGGCATCTTGGTTGCGCTGATCCGCGGTTAAAGAACGGTCCAAATGTTTCAGATAGGCTTCAAGATACTGCCTGCGTTCTCGGGGAGCATCGTAAGGGCGATGGACAAAAGGCAGATCGGACGGAACCATGAAACGGATAGCCAGCATCGGAAAAGGAATGCGCAGAGGACGAAACCTCGGGTTATGAAGGCCCGGAGCTTCATTGGACATATGAAATTCGCCAAGCATCAAGCCCGCCTGCACGAAACGGGGCTTCAGCCGCCGTTGAATGCCGTCGATCATTTCCGGTGCTTGCTCGTCTGGAATTTCCGGGAAAATTAAAAGGATGGCTTTAAAGATGGCGTCAGGCCCATCGTTTGGTTCCATTTGCAGAAAAATATCCCGGTGCCGCTCAACGATTTGTTCAATCCGGTCTTTGTCCGTATACCGTCCGCGGATGACCGACAATCGAATCGTATCCAGCTGCAGGGCACGGGAAACAAACGGGCAAACCGGACCGGACCGTCCCAAATCGTCATGCGGTTTATCCAGATACTCCCGTATCCAGCGCAAGATGGCCGAAAGCACGGAAATATCGTTCTCCAAGACGGCAACTTCAGCAGATGTATATAGATGCTTTGGTTTCAAGCGGCCCAAAAACGCAAATGGAGCCCCGCCAATCGGCGCGGTTCCGCTTCCGGATGAATCTCAACCGGCTAATTCAATGATTATGGAACAATGGCTTGATGCCCTTGTTATTTTTCGTTTAAAATATAGCGAAGCGTCCTCAAGGAAATATTTAATTCCTCGCTCAACAATTGTCTGCTTCTTTTTGTCCCGGACAGCTTCTTTTCAATCACTCTTTTGCCGATTTCCGCATCCATCTTGCGGACCCTCTCCATCACTTTGTTTAAATCAATCCGTTCGGCTTGGCTTAGACGGTCGACCAGATTTTGCACGAATTGCCCGGTTTCCCTTTCAATGAATTCCTCTATTTGCTCCTCAACCGGTTGCTTTTCAACCGGCATGGATTTGCCGGGATTCTCCGCTGGTTGCAACAAATATGACGGAAGATGATCGGCCTTTAATAGCTTGCATTCGTGAATGGCATGCGTCTGATTGAGCACATTGAGAAGCTGTCTTACGTTCCCGGGCCAATCATACATTTTCAACATCTCCGCGGCTTCCGAATCAAGCCGGCATTCGCCGCCGTATTTTTTGTCAAGATAGGACTGCGCGATCAGCGGAATATCTTCGGGCCTTTCCCGCAAAGGCGGAATCGACAATTTCACTCCCTCCAACCGGTATAAAAGATCGGCGCGAAATTGTTTATTTTCGACCTCGGTTTCCAGATTCCGATTCGTTGCCGATATGAACCGCACATTGCTCCTTTGGATCTGTTCACTGCCTATCCTCATGAATTCTCCCGTTTCCAACACCCGCAGCAATTTCACCTGAATGGAAGGCGGCGCCTCTCCGACCTCGTCCATGAACAAAGTACCGTTGTTCGCCAGTTCGAAATATCCCTTTCTGGACTTGATCGCTCCGGAGAACGCCCCTTTCTCATGACCAAACAGCTCGCTCTCCAACAGGGATTCCGGCACCGCTCCGCAATTGATTCCGACGAACGGATACTGGACTCTTAGACTGGAGCCGTGAATGAAGCGGGCCAACAATTCCTTGCCGGTTCCCGTTTCACCCTCAATCAGGATATTAATCGCTTTCCCGGCCAGCTTTTCCGCTACAGCAATCACTTTCTGCAGCGGGCTCGAAGGCGAATAAACAATTCCGTATTCGGCAGCTTGCCTATTCAGTTTTTCCGCGTTTCCAGATGAATTCCGCAATACCGATTGAATGATATTTTCAAGACTCTCCAAATCGTCAAACGGCTTTTCCAAATAGTCTCTCGCACCCGCTTGTATCGCCGAAACGGCCGATTTGACGGTGCTGTATCCGGTCATAATCAGCACCTCGCACTCCGGATGCCTGGTTTTTATCTTGCCCAACAAATCCAACCCGTTGGCATCGGGCAGCTTCAAATCCACTAGTGCCAGGTGAAACGGAGACGGGTGCCGTTGCAGGAGCTGATCGACCTCCTTACCTGAATTTGCGATCGTCACGTCACAATTTTTATCTTCGAAAAAATATCGAAAAAACGAGGTCACCTCAGCTTCATCGTCAATTAAGAGCACTCTTCTCATTTTCATCCGTTCTTCATTCAATTTCATCCACTCCTTCATGGTCATGGATCGGCAGCAAAAAGGAAAATCGCGTGTACTCGCCCGGTCTGCTGTCCACCAGGAGCTTTCCTCCATGGGACTCGGCAATGCCCAAACTCACAGAGAAGCCCAGACCGGTTCCCTTCATGTTCTCCTTTGTCGTAAAAAAAGGATTGAATATTTGAGATACATGATCTTCTTCAATTCCAACCCCGTTGTCGCTTACAAAGATGGACACAAATTGCCGTTCTTCCAGAACGGCGAGGCACGTCCCCACGATCACTTCCGGATCGTTTCTGCCTTGAACGGCGTCTCTCGCATTGAGCAGCAGGTTGATCAACACCTGTTCGATTTGATTGCGGCTTCCTCTGACAGGGGGCAATGATGGATCGATCCGCTTCTGTATGGAAATGCCGGAAACAGCCAGTTGATATCCCACCAGCCCCAACACGTCTTCTATCAAGCCCGCGAGCTGCATCGTTTCCAATTGATATTCTTCCTGCCTTGAGAATGTCAACAGGTTTTGTATGATTTTTTTGCTGCGCAAGCCGCATTGATAAATGTCCTCCAGCATTCTGCCCGGGCGACCGTGTTTCATGTCCCTCATCAGAAGCTGGACATTTCCCAGAATCGCGGTCAGAGGGCTGTTCAATTCATGGGCGATCCCCGCGGCCATTTCGCCCAAAGCGGCCATTTTCGCGGACTGGATCAACTGCGCTTCAATCTTGACTTTCTCGCTTACATCTTTGAACAAGAGAATATTTTCGATGGAGATTCGCACATGTTCCCCCATAAGCCTGTAAAGCTCAAGCTCCTCCTGGAGATATTCGATTTTCTCCCGATTCAATAGCGTAAGAAATCCATAGATGTTTCCGGCTTTATATTGCAAACAAACGGACGTGCCGTAATAATTCGGTATTTCTTTTCCAAGCAGTTTATCGAATTCCTCGACCGATATGGCCGCGTTCGTCAAAATTCTCCTTTTGACCAAGCGGCAGGACCAGTTCCCGGCTTCCGGCTCCGAAATATAAAACAACAGATCGGAATGGTCGATCAGCGTCAAGACGAAACGGCCGAAAGAAAGAATTTGCGATAATTGGGCCGCCAAATAACCGCTGACTTCCTCCCAAGATTTGTCCACTTGGAGGCGAGTTAACCGATTAATAACTTCCAACTGTTTGTTTTTTTTCTTCATTTCTTCAACGATGACGCTTAATTCGCTGTAGTAACTTTTCCGCGAAGATTGGATGCCTGTCAGCTTGTCGATCAACTCTTGTTTTCCATGCATCAGAAGCCGCCCCCCAGAGCCCGGCGGAACAACAGCTTCACATCCGCCGCCTTCATATCCCGCGGGTTTGTGGTCATGCAGGCATCTTGAACCGCATTAAGGCTCATGAAATCAATCTGGTCTTCTTTCAGGTTCAAATTGCGCAAAGAATCGGGGATATCGAGATCGCCGGCCAATTCTTTGACGGCTTTGATCGCCTTACCGGCAGCCCCGGTCAGGCTGAGAATGTCCACGTTCTCGCCAAAAGCCGCGGAGATGTTTTTGAATTTTTCGGGACAAGAGATCAAATTATATTCCAACACATAGGGCAGCAAAATTGAGTTCATCTCCCCATGCGGCAAATCCAGTAAACCGCCCAACTGGTGCGACATGGCATGAACCGCTCCCAATATCGCGTTGGAGAATGCGATTCCAGCCTGGAGGCTGGCCATCGCCATCGCTTCTTTCGCTTCACGATTGTGCCGGCTTGCCACGGAAGGCCTAAGGTATTCGGCAATCAAGCGAATCGCTTGCAAGGAATAGCCTTCCGTCATCGGGGTAGCCGCCAGAGAGATATAAGATTCAATGGCATGCGTTAAAACATCCATACCGGTATGGGCCGTCAAACGCGCATCTTTCGTCATCAACGTCAGCGGATCAATGATGGCGATATCGGGAATTAATGACTTGGACACGATCGTCATTTTCACCTTGCGGGTTGAATTGCCGATAATGGCAAATTGGGAAACCTCCGAACCCGACCCCGCGGTGGTCGGCGCCATCACCATCGGCGGAAGCGGACTGGTTACGAGATCGACCCCTTCATATTGCCGAATCGTCCCGCCATTGGTCGCCAGCAAGGCAACTGATTTGGCAGCGTCAATCGCGCTGCCTCCTCCGATCCCGACAACCGAATTGCAACCGCTTTCAATATAAGCGTGCACACCTTTTTCCACTTCATAATCTTTCGGGTTGGGAGTGGGTTCCGTCCATAAGCAATAGTCAAGTTTGCAGTCCTTCAAATATTGGACAGCCCGTTCCACCCAACCGGAATTCAGAACGCCCTCATCGGAGACGACAAACACCTTTTTCGCCCCCAAGCGAAGCAGGCTTTCTCCAATTTGACTTAGAGAATTCGTGCCAAAAATTATTTCGGGAGTCATGAATTTGAAAATCCCCATGGGTATCCCTCCTTTACTAAACATTGTACTTTTTTATTTTACTTTTGGGTGAATATTTTAAAAAATGCCGCAAAAATGTACGGTCAGCCGATTTTTCGGCCAAAACGCCGAATTTTTGTCAATTAAACATAGAAAACTGAATTTTTTGTGCGTTTTTTCGGTTTGAAGGTTGGCATGAGTTTTGCATTGGTAAATCATCGTATGCGGAAATAACCGCTTATCACATATTATTTTAAAGGAGGATTCCGAAAATGAAAGCAGCAGTTGTCAATCAATTTCATCAAAAACTGGAAATTAAAGAGGTTCCGATTCCGAAGGTCGGACAAGGGGAAGTATTGGTTCGAATCTCGGCTTGCGGAGTCTGCCATACCGATCTGCATGCCGCTAACGGAGATTGGCCTGTGAAACCCAAGCTTCCTCTGATTCCCGGCCATGAAGGCGTCGGCTATGTGGAAAAAGTCGGTCCGGGAGTTACTTCGATCAGGGTCGGCGACAGGGTTGGAATTCCGTGGCTGTACTCCGCCTGCGGCGAATGCGAGTACTGTTTGACCGGATGGGAAACGCTTTGCAAAAACCAATTGAATGGCGGCTATTCGGCCGATGGAGGATATGCGGAATATTGCGTTGCGCCCGCCGCCTATGTGGCTAGAATCCCTGATGGTGTATCCGATGAAGAAATCGCCCCCATTCTTTGCGCAGGCGTGACCACCTATAAAGCACTGAAGGTTACGGATGCAAAGCCCGGCGAATGGATGGCGATCTACGGCATCGGAGGTCTCGGACATATTGCGCTGCAGTATGCGAAGGCTATGGGATTCAACGTCATTGCAGTCGATATCAGCGACGAGAAATTGGAGCTCGCCAAAGAGTTGGGCGCGGATCTTGCCGTAAACGGCAAAAAGGTCGATCCCGTTCAAGAAATCGAAAATAAAGTCGGCGGCGCTCATGCCGCAGTGAGTGTTGCCGTGACTCCGAAGGCGTTCGAACAAGCGTATCGTTCGGTCAGACGCGGCGGAACACTGGTAGTGGTCGGTCTTCCAAGCGGCGAATTGCCGATCCCGATCTTCGATACGGTGCTCAACGGCGTTACCGTCAAAGGTTCGATCGTCGGAACGCGAAAAGACATGCAGGAAGCTTTGGATTTCGCCGCCCGCGGCAAAGTGAAAGCGATCATCGAAACCCAGCCCCTGGAAAAAATTAATGAAGTTTTTGAACGTATGGAAAAAGGACAGATTAACGGAAGAGTGGTCTTGACACTAAAATAATGTAAGCGCTTGCCAATCATCGTTTTTCTGCTACATGAAGGGGCCGCCCCGGTTCAAAGCAGCCGCATAGCTGCTCTGGTCGGCCCCTCTTTCGATTTTCATTTTCCGTCATGTTTCGTTAACGACCTGTCGAGCAAACCGAGCAAAGGGCTTCGTTATACCGTGATCCGAACCACGGCCATTTGAATCGCAACCAGATCGACCGCATATTTCTTGGCCAATTCGGCAGGATAAGAATACGAATGTTACCTTATAGACCCTTCAATAACCAACTTCAACAGAGGCGATTACTACATAGACAAGATCATTCCGATCTTCTTTCTCCGCAAGGACAACGCCGCTGGTTGTGAGCATGCCTCCGTCGATAACCTCAAAGCTTATGCGCCCGTAAGGCAATTCCGCTTTAACGGCATCCAGATCCAATTTTTCTTTATCGGCAGGCACAGCGAGCCTAACATTCACTTTCATGTTGTGCAGATCGTTATCGGGAAGGACGGATCTTAAACCCGGCATAGAGTTATGGTGTATAGCGTTTTGAACCGCCCTGACGGCTGCTTTGGTCACGTCCTGCCCATGAAGATCGATCCCCATGCCAATTTCGATAAACATGATTTTATCCATTGCCCTGTTCAGTCCCCTTTTGCGCTTAGGATTGAATATCCTTCTGCCTTCAGAATCATAACACAAATATCGCAGATCCCACAAATGGACGTTCCCGGCATTCAAAACCGGATTGCCGGTCGTACGGGACGAAGGCCGGCATCAAGAGGAATGAGATCCTGCATTTGTCCGCAAAAACTAACCAGCCGAATTTCATTCGCTTGAATGCCGGCCGCCAACCAGTGCTGCACAACATGATAGATTTAGTTGTTTGATTCTTATATTCTACTGGCAGCCATAAAAAAATGGGCGTGTTATTTTATTAATACGTGTGTTTTTCTGCTTTTATTTTAGCCATAGATTCTTCTAAATTCCATGAGATCTTCTACAGCATCCTCAACCGTATGCGGGAGATATTCGATTCCTACGTAACCTTTATAGTTTAATTTGTCCAACTCTTCAAAAATATATGGATAGTTGAGCTCCCCGACCGGTATTTTTGTTCTGCCCGGATTGTTTGACGCATGAATATGCCCGATGTAATCGATATTCTCAGCCATCCGGCGCATCACATCGCCTTCGGTGACTTGTTGATGGTAGATATCAAAGAGCACTTTCACGTTGGGGCTGCCAATCCATTTCACCATGTCAAATGCCTCGTCGGAAGAAGACAGGAATTGCCCAGGGTGATCAATCTTCGTGTTGAGCGGTTCCAAATGAAGGATGGACCCTGCTTGTTCCAGCATTTTAGCAGCTTCCTTCAAGACGGCAATGACCCTGTCCTTTTGGACGGAGCGCGTTACGCTTGGCACTTCGATTCCGGGAACACAAAATAAGTTGCTGCACCCAAACTTTTTTGAAATTTCGATGGCATAGGACAGTCCATCCAAAAAAGCGGTGTGGAGTGTCGGATCCGCCAGCTGCATCATTTGCGTATTCATCATGACAACGTTCATGTTCAGCTGTTCTTTGACCTTGATAAGCTCATCCACGTCCACTTCTTGCCAATGCATGACCTCCGCATTCAGCATTCCTGTTCCATGGGCCTTTCTTAAGCCGTCAACCAACGGCAGCTGATGAAAGATCATCGGTATAACCACAGAAAATTTCATCATAGCTCTCCTTACCAAAGTTATTTTAGTTGAAAACTCTCTCATTTTACTTATATTCTAACGACCGCTCTAAAAAAATGAGTGTGTTTTTTTTATTAATACGTGTGTTTTTCTATTTTTCATCGACGATCGGGATATGCATAAAGCTCGACACCGCCTCCGGGTTTGGGGATACCACTCGTTTGTAAGCGAGTCGAAGGTTTCCTCCTTCTGGCATTCTTTCCGGCAGGTCGTTCTGGTCTTCGCGAGTGGAAGGGACGACTTGTGCCGAGAAAGAACTCAGCGCTCCGGCATACCCTTGCGGCTTCATCGCTATTTTTTGCCGGCAGCACTCTTGCAGATATTCGGCTGTCGTTGCTCTTCATGCGAACGCATCGGTTTTCACTCTTCTTTCGGTTCGGTCCTTCCGCTTTCCGGCGTCCCGTACTTGCATACTATGGACTCTGCTGACTCCTGCGGATTCGGCAGAGCCTTTCGGCTCTGGTTA
Source organism: Ferviditalea candida (assembly GCF_035282765.1). Taxonomy (GTDB): domain Bacteria; phylum Bacillota; class Bacilli; order Paenibacillales; family KCTC-25726; genus Ferviditalea; species Ferviditalea candida. The sequence continues at coordinate 21,948 of NZ_JAYJLD010000044.1, forward strand.
CGAAGTTACTTCGCGTATTCCTCAGGCCTCCCCAGATAAGAACGTCATCTTTCTGCCCGCGACCACCCAAGTTTACTGGGTTAGCCCTTGGCGGCTAGCCCCGCCTCAAATTGGGTTCGTATACCTTGGCCCGTGCATTTGCCTCCGGCTTCCTCCAGATTCCGCCTCGTGACGGATACCCTCGCCCTTGGCTACGCTAGGCGCTCGCCAGCCCCCGTTCGGGACTCTCACCCTAGAGATAACGCCCATGCTGGGCGTACAGAAAAAAGCCAACCCACATTGTGAGCCGGCTTGTAACAACTATACAGCTAAGTCCAAATCAAACGTATCATTCCGGAATATAAGGCAGATCTAGCATATCGGGGATGTTGATCACATGCTTTTCCGTATAAGCCAGCAAGCCCTCTTCCCCGTATTCCCTGCCGATGCCGGATTGCTTGAATCCGCCGAAC
>NZ_JAYJLD010000045.1 GCF_035282765.1 Ferviditalea candida
TAGGGCAGTGAATGTACAGCATTCCATGACCCAGCATACAGGAGGCGCTTTTTGTTTTGCAAACCGCATTTTAATTCATTACAGGAATAGCTCCTTATGCGATTTATCAATGCCGATCAATGCTGATCATAATCGTACCAGCCGGCTCCGGTTTTCCTGCCCAGCCTTCCCGCTCCGACCAAACGTCTGAGCAATTGGGGCGCGGCATATCGGTCGTCTTTAAATTCTTCATAAAAATAGTCCATGACGCGCAGTCCCAAATCCGCCCCGCCAAAGTCCTGCAAGGTGAACGGCCCCATCGGATAATTCAAGCCGATCGTCACGCTTTGTCGATATCTTCAATGGAGGCAACTCCCTCCTCCACCAGACGAATGGCCTCGATGAACTGCACGGTCATGATCCGATTCACAATAAATCATCGATACGGTCCATCGCTTTGCTCAACAAAGTTTCGTTCATATCCCAAAGGATGACTTGAAACCCTTTCGATGCCGCCAGATGGGCGAATCCACCCCCCATAGCTCCCGATCCCAATGCGCTTTCTGATTTAATTTTACGATTTTTCTGATAGATAACCAATGTCTGCGAAAAACGAAAATTATTTTACTTTTTGTTATTCGCGGACATATGAGGCTTTTATTTCCGGAAAACCGAACGTAAATCAAGGGTATCCATCGCCGGATACCCTTGATTGCACATTGCAAGCCTGATTCTGCCATATGACAAAGTATTCCTTGCTCTTCTGATTAATCCTTTGTAAGGCAAAAACGATTAACAGGATTTAATCATGGAATTATTATAATGACCAAGAGTCATTTTATGACTATTATTCAACTTCTCTTGAATTATTCAAAGAAAAGGGCTTCGAACAGGTGACGGTCGATGAAATTCTTGTACGGTGTTGATGTGGAAGATCAGCCTTTATAGCATAAAGGGGTTTATAGAAGAAGTTATTCAGAAATTCCAGCCATTAATTTTCCATGTCGCCGTTTCCAAACTCTTGCAATCAATCGACAGGATTTCCCCGTTTGCAAGCATCGGCCATTCCCCGGCCTTCGGCCATTGACTGGAAGCGATGATGATATGCCGATCCTGAATGGAATAATGCAGATCGTACAAATCGGGCTCTTCTTTCAGAAGAGGCGTTCCCGGATGAAAAGCACAGCCGGCGTACAGCTTTTCTTTTGTGAGCATCAGAAAATTCAAGCCGGTGAAGGTATATCCGTTTTTGATTTCCAGAAGCGTTTTTTCTATCGCTTCTTCCATAGATCCTGTTTGTTCGTAAAAAGAAAGAATGACCCGGAACATGACCTCGCTGTCGGTATTGCCGTCGAGATCCCGCAGGTGCTGAGGAACGATTTGGAGAAGCCGCCGGGAGTCATTCATGGTCCCGTTGTGCTCAAAGGCGGCGCCGTTCTTTAAAAAGGGATGCGTATTCTCCTCACAAACGTTCATTCCCTCTCCATAGGCCCAACGCAGATGCGTGATCATGGTTCTGGCCCGCACGTTTTCAGCCTGAAACCGGAACGATCCGCTCCTTCTTGCTTCCTCGGGCGCCTTGACAACTTGCAGCTCGTTGGCTTCATTCAGCCAGGCAAAGCCCCAGCCGTCCCGATGCCGCTCCGAAAGCTCGACGAAATCCTGAAACGAATCGCCGATCAGATCATGGAAGTTTACTGGTTCCCGCGAGGCAAAAGCTATCAATCGACACATTCAGACTCTCCACCTCCGAAGATTATGAATATATACTTATTTAAAACTTACAAACACAGTGCCATTCCGAACTTCCACTTTGTAGCAGACCGCATCTTCTTCGGCGGGGCCTTCCAGCACTTTTCCGGTGATAATGGAAAAACGGGCAAAATGAATAGGGCATACGACCGTATCCTCTTCAAGATCCCCCTCATCCAAATATCCGCATTCATGAGTGCATTCCCCATCCATCGCATAGTAGGTTCCGGAGACATTTGCCAGCAAAATACGCCGATTCCCTACCGTAAACGCTTTCATTTCGCCGATCGGAAGCTCGTCAGCTTTACACAGAGGTATAAATGAATCCATCCTTTAAACTCCCTTCCGACTGACCTTCTTCGTTGCATTTGTGACCGTTCGCTTATTTTATCGATTTTTGAACGCTGGCTTGAGGCGGATAATTGGAAATGTGCTTGCGTGTCAGTTCTTCAGACAATTGCTCATTTCCGGAAATGACGGCATTCAGGATTTCCAGATGCTCATCCGCCCAAGAAGTCAGTTCCTTGGGGCCCGACGCCTGTGGACCGAATATCGGCGCTGCAAGATCAAAGCTCCAAAGCATCTCGGCAAACTTGACGAGATATGGATTTCCGGATGCGGCTACCAACGCCAAATGAAAATCCCGATTGACGATCAAGCTTTCCTGCAGGTCATGCGTCACTTCATATTGGCGCTGTACGGAGAGACGCATCTTCTCGAGCGAGCGGTCATCGGCGTTTTTCGCCGCAAGGCGGGCTGCGCCTGACTCGATAAAAATGCGCGACCTCCATGCATGCTGCATGTTGCCGAAATCCAAGCTTGCCACGCGAAATCCGCGGTTGGATTCGATATGCACCAATCCCATGGAAGCAAGTCTCATCAGCGCTTCACGCAAAGGAGTTCGCGAAACACCGAAACTTTCAGCCAATTCACCCTGCCGCAAAAGGCTGCCTCGTTCGAACTTTCCATTAAGAATAGCCTTTAAGAGTTCTCTGTATACCACTTCCGTTGCGCTTTTGATCTCGATTTGCGGAAACGGGGACTCTTTGTTATTTTGTGTATTGAATCCCGAATCCCCTGAAAACAGATGATTTTTCACTCCTATCCGCTCCTTGATTCCATTTTTATGATTCACCGGTCAAACGGTCACGTTCTCACCTGAACCTTTGTCCGATATCAATTGATCTCCCGCATTTATATCTGTTTCCAGTCCATGCAGCGCGGCATTTTTGACTTTATCGCTGGCATAGATATTCATGCCGATCGTCCAAACGGCCACTAAAGCGATGATGATCAAGGCAATGTAAACGGCCAAGCTGTTCGGATATTCCGGAAAAGGCACGATCGAACCGCGAAATGCGAGGATTGGCGTTAACAGGCCGAGAATAATCACAACGTATCTCCATAAATGTTTGGCTTGAAATTGATAGTCCTTCCATACAAGACGGAGAGCAGCAACAGCCAGGAACAAATAAATCAATTCGATCAGGTAACTGCCTACTGCTGTCGTAATAAAGAAGGATTGAAGCGCATCGGGCAATCCTGCTTGACCCCAACGGGCCACTGCCGCCCAAATCAGCAAAATGGCGGAAAATCCGACCCCGATCAGATTACCCGCAAGGGGAGTGCCGTGACGGGAGGTTTTGGATATCCATTTCGGCAGCAAATGGTCTCTGGACAAGGCAAAGAAGCCCCGAGAACAGGTGACCATAATGGCAATGGCTACGGATATCATATCCAAAATTATAACCAAATCGATAACAACTGCAAGCCAATAACCCACATATTGTTCGGCCAGCGACGCAATCGGATTGGCGGCGTTGGCCCAGGCACCCTTGTCGATTTCCGCATGACCAAAGCCGATGGCCGCCGCATAGGTAACCAATATGTAAAACAGCGCTGACACCACAACCGCGGTAATGACCGCCACCGGAATCGATTTTCTCGGCATGTGGGATTCTTCAGCAATGGATGCGGCGGCTTCAAAACCGATAAATAACGTTACAGCAAACAGTATACCGTAAAAAATGCCATTTATCGACGTCCCTCGGGTTGTAAATACAGCCGATGTATTTCCGTCGGCACCGCCTGAAGCGATGATGACGATGCAGAGCAAAATGAAAGGAATGGCGGAAATGCAGGCAAGGATCAGGACGCCGCGAATGGCAAGGCGAACACCGTAGTGATTCAGCAAAAATACGATCAGCAAAATAATGGCGCCCAATAGCCAGAAAGGAATACTCATGCCCAAATAGGATTCGGCAAACGCCGATGAAAAGAAGCCGAGCGCGATATAGATTCCTCCACCGCCAAGGAACAGCGACCCGATAAAATACAGGCCTGCCGAGAAGATGCCGAAAGAAGGATTTGCACCTAAAGTCAAATATTCATAGATGGCGCCGGCTCCGGCATATCGCTTGGCAAAGACACCGATGATGAAAGCCAAGCCGATCGCGCCGATGCTGCCCAAGAGTACGGCCAGCGGCGTGCTGTAACCGGAGACGACCGCGATCAAGCTTGTCAAAAGTCCGGCGGAGAAGATCGGTCCGATTGCCAATGCTTGCCCCACCGCATGTACAAACGTTAACGTGCGTTTTCCCAAATGTTCTTGGTTTTCCATTGTCAATCTCCTTCCAGGATTACAATCCTTTTCATTGAATAAATCCCTTTCCGTTTGATTTGCCGATTTGCTCCTTTGCCTCTTCCTCGGAAATGGTCAAAGCAACGTGAAGTGTGGCTTCGCTGATTTTCGGCGGATCCCCGACAAGCTCAACCTCTTCATCCGCTTCAACGACTGTGTTCGTCAATCTTCCGATGCCGTCCACCTCGACTTCCACGATGTCGCCGATTTCCACAGGCCGGGAATTTGCAGGTGTTCCGCTAAGCAAAACGTCTCCGGGTTCAAGCGTGATGAATCTGGCAATGTCCGCGATCATATATGCAAAAGAAAACAGCAGATCGCTTCCGGTGTTCGTTTGCTGTACAACGACATTGTTGACATAGGTTCGTATATTCATGTTGTCCGGATTCACATCCCGGGCATCTACGATAAAAGGGCCGATCGGACAATAGCCGTCCTGTCCTTTTACCCGAAACATCGAACCGCGGTCTGCGTGGCGAAAGTCATGCAATCCCCAATCATTTGCAACCGTGTAACCGGCTACATAAGAAAGCGCATCATCTATACTGACATTGCGGCATTTCCTGCCGATCACGATTGCGATTTCACCTTCATAATTTAAAAATCTACACCCCTTGGGTCTTTTTACAGCCGCTCCATGGTGGGACAAGGAACTTGGCGGCTTCATGAAGTAAGATGGATAAGGCGGGGTTTGCTTCATTTGGTATTCCACTGTCCGGCTTCGATAGGATAAATGGACAGCGATAATTTTCGAAGGATTCACGGGGGGAAGATAGGATGCCTCCAAAACCGAAACCCGCTTCTCATTGTCCAGTTTGATCCATTTGCCTTCCACAATTCCCCAAACGGGCTCGCCATCGTACAGAATTTTTGCGCGCTTCATTTTTTTACTTCCTTTCTCAAAGATTCATGCATGGAGTCCTTTATGCCGGTCCTCCGCAATCGGCAATCAGAGATGATGAGCGTACTCCCTGAGTTCCCAATCGCTGACCCACTGATTGTATCGATCCAGCTCATATTTTTTGATGACGATGAATGTGTCGGTGATTTCGCTGCCCAAATCGTTTCTCAGTTCTTCATCCTGCTCCAAAGCTGCCAAAGCTTCCTGCAGACTGGTAGGCAACGGCGTCCCCTGTTCTTCCTCGGGCAAGCCATAAAGGAAGCCCTCGATCGCTTTTGGCGGCTGCATCTTCTTTTCGATCCCTTCCAAGCCGGCCAGGAGAAGTCCTGCATAAGCCAGATACGGGTTTGCCGTACCGTCCATCGAACGAATTTCCACACGTGTCGCAGCTCCTGTTTCATTAGGAATCCGGACCAATGTAAAGCGATTGTCATATCCCCAATTTACCCTTGTGGGAGCCAACGCTTTGGCATTGATTCTGCGGTACGAATTGACCGTGGGGTTAAGCAATGGCGTCAAAGCTACGGATCGCGACAAAACGCCGGCTACAAAATGGAGACCGAGATCGGTTAGAACTCCCGGTTTTTGCGGATCACAAAACGCATTTGAGCCGTCCTTCCTCGCGAGCGAAATATGCAGATGCATCCCCGAGCCTTCATCATCGTTCCACGGTTTTCCCATGAATGTGGCCAGCAAGCCTTTGCGGGCTGACAATTCTTTGATCATCGTTTTGAATAAGAACGCCCGGTCAGCCGAATCCATCGCAAGCGAATGCTTCAAATTGATTTCAAACTGGCTTCTGCCGTATTCGTGATTCGCCGCATAAGCTTTGAGTCCAAGCTGAGCCGCATTCTCGAGCAAATACTCCAAAATGCCCTGCGGATCCGTGAAACTGCCTGTCGTATACACATGAGAGTCGTTATCAAGATAACGCTTCAAGCCTTCCGGCGATTCCCCATCCTGTTTGCACAAGTAAAACTCAAGCTCCGGTCCGACAACGGGCGACAAACCGATCTTTTCGTATCTTTTGATCACTTGTTTCAAGGCATTTCTGGAATCTACGTCAAACGGCATCCCGCTAACCGGCTTTTCAAGGTTGGCAATGCACCATGCCGCTTCCGGTTCCCAAGGCAATTGAACCAGCGTGGAAAGATCGGGACGGGCGATGATATCGGGAAGACCGGTTTCAAACCCCGCAACCACATTGTGTCGAAGATCTACAGTCATGACTGCCCCGGCAAAAGCGATTCCGTGCTCCGGCAAGCGCTCCATTTCTGAAATCGGAAACACCTTGCCGCGGGAAATCCCATGCAAATCCGAAAACTGCAAACGAACAAATTTCACTCCCTGCTGCTTTAAAACGTTTAACCGTTCTTTGTCATCGATTTTTTCAGAAGTTAACATGGTACAACACCACACTTCCTTTAGTATTCTATTTTGACAGCCGAACCGGCATTTGCTTCAAGGCATTCGTAAAATTGGACCGCATTCTGACAGGACTTCCGTTCAAGGATAAGTTGTGCAGACGCGGCAGTAATTCCTCAAACATGACCTTGATTTCCAAACGGGCCAGATAGGAACCGAGACACGCATGCGGACCGCCTTGACCGAAAGCCAAATGGGGATTGGGAGAGCGGGCGATATCAAAACGAAACGGGTCCTCGAACACCGCTTCATCCCGATTGGCCGAAGCAAACCACATCACCACTTTGTCCCCGGCATGAATCGTTTTCCCGTACAATTCCGTGTCTGTGACTGCCGTTCGCCTGAAATGAAGCACCGGAGATGCCCATCGCAGAATTTCCTCTACCGCGGAAGGCATCAATGACGGGTCCTGCTGCAATCGCGCAATTTGATCCGGATTTTCGATGAACGCATGCAGTCCATGCGCAATCGCCTGACGGGTCGTTTCGTTTCCGGCCACAACCAGCAAAAGAAACATCGTGTCGAATTCCCTCTCCGAGAGCCGTTCGCCGTCAATCTCGGAATGGATGAGTTTGGTCACCAGATCGTCTTCCGGACTTTGACGGCGTTTTTCGGCCATCCAATGTCCGTAATCGAATACTTCAAGCGCAGCCGGACTGCGAAAAGGGTACATGCGGTATTTTTCCGATTCCGGAGTTCCCCACACCACATCGGTCAAATCCGGATCGCTGTTGCCGATCATGCTGTCGCCCCATGCGATCAGCTTGGACGTATCTTCATTCGGAACACCCAAAATACGGGCCAATACTTGAATGGGCAAACGCGCGGCGATTTCCTCGACAAAATCAAATTCCTCATGCTGAAACGCTTCATCCAAAATCACTTTGGTCAATGCTCTGACAAGCGTTTCATACTGCTCCACCGATTTCGGTGTGAACCACTTGCTGACAATTCCCCGCAGCCTCGTATGGCGCGGCGGATCGGTTTCCAGCATCGATTTGCGGGCGGCCAGCTGCTCTTCATCCAAATCTTCCAGATTGGCTCCGCCCAATTCAGAAGAATATTGTCTCCAATTTTTCAAGGTCTCGGTGATGTCCGCATGCCGGGTAAGACACCAAAATCCTTTACCCTGTTTCCAATCATACCAATGCAATGGAGATTCCTTTCGCAAGTACGCGAACGTTTCATGCGGGACGGATTGCTCGAACGCTTCGTTCTCCAGATTGATTTCCAGCGTATTCATTCGGTTGTCCCCTCCTTGACTTGAAAGGTCTTCAGATCGGAATAAAAATCAAGCGCGTAGTCCCCGCCTTCACGGCCGATTCCGGATATTCCGGTTCCCCCGAACGGCGCGGACAAATCTCTCACCAGAAAACAGTTGGTCCATACGGTGCCGGCCCGAACCGCTCTTCCCACACGCTCGGCCCGCTCTGCCGACGCGGTGTAGATGATGGCCGACAAGCCGTATTTGGTGGAATTCGCCAGCGCTATGGCCTCCTCTTCATTTTCAAATGTTTGGATCGTCAGCACCGGCCCGAAAACCTCATTTTGCACAATTTCCGATTCATTGCTTTTAGGTTCAATCAAGGTGGGCTCATACCACAAGCCGCCGATTGACGTTCTGTGTCCGCCCCTGACAATCTTGTCTCCATTCGCCCGCGCCCGCTCTACAAAACCTTCCACGCGCTGAAGGTGGTCGGGATGAATCAACGGCGCCACCGTCGTATGGTCTTCCCTCGAATCTCCCAACACATGGGCATCCGTATATTTAAAGAAAGCGCTTGCAAAATTGTCATAAATAGATTTCTGAACAAGCAGCCTGGTCCCTGCCAAGCACACTTGCCCGGCGTCGTCATACTGTAGCGCGGCCTTCTCTGCCGCAGCCTCGATATCACAGTCCTCAAAGACCAGAAACGGACCTTTTCCGCCGAGCTCGGCCGTAATCGGCACCAAATTTCCCGCTCCGGCATGCGCAATGAAGCGTCCGGTTTCCGGAGAACCCGTAAAACCGATCCGGCGCACATCGGGGTGGCGGACAAGCGCGGCCCCGACCTCCTCGCCGATGCCTTGAATCACATTGAAAACTCCCGGAGGAAGTCCCGCCTCGTCGGCCAAGCTTGCGAGAATGGAACAGGAAAGCGGTGCCCATTCCGGCGGTTTCAGAACGACCGTGCAACCGGCAGCCAGCGCGGGAGCCGTTTTCCAGGTGGAAAGCATAAACGGCGCATTCCACGGCGTAATAATGACTGCAGGGCCTGCCGGCATACGCATCACACGATTTACCGTTCCTTTGGAGGACCAAGTCCTTTCCTCGTAATTTTCCGCCAATTCCGCATAATAGCGAAAATTGTGCGCCCCCCTATTGACCAGACGGGCTTTTAACGAGCGCAACAGCAGCCCCACATCCAGACATTCAGTCTCGGCGATGCGATCCGTATTTCTTTCGATCAGATCGGCAAGCCTTCTCAGGTAGGTTCCACGTTCCGCCGCACTCAATGAAGCCCATTCCGGAAATGCTTGCCTTGCTGCCGATACGGCACGGTCGGCATCTTCCGCGGTTCCTCTCGCCATATTTGCGATCGGTTCCGACCAATCCAGCGGGGATCGGACTTCAAATCTGTCGGTGCTTGCGATTCGCTTTCCTCCAATGTAATGATCCTCGGAAATATTCATCGATCTTAGCATTTCACGATTTATGGGCACCTTCTTCAAGCCTCCAATCTATCGATAAGCACTCAACATGTTTCCAAATCGTCAACGGTGTAAGCAAATGAAAGACGAAATCCTTTCCCCATCCTTACCGGAGACAACGCCGTATGTTCCTCATTCGGCGCGGACATGAGCTCCAGCTCGGCCGTTCCTTCCCATATCTCGCTGACGGCCCGGTCCCGGCTGCGGGCGCGAACCAATTCATTGACAGCCGGATTGTCGTGCTGGCCGCTCGACAGTCTGGGAAAATACCGCACGTTCATGATCGGCGGATCATTATGCGTCGGTCCGACTGCGCTCGGCTTTTCCAAGGTCACGCTTCCGACGGCCAGACGCCGGTCATTGGCAGCCAACGTGCCCGCAAAGCGACCGCCTTTTTCAATTTTCGGCGATGCTGCGGACGGAACATTGAATGATCTGGTGATGTGAATGGAGCCCAGCTTTTTGGGAAATCCCTGAATCCATCCGCGCGCAAGCGCGAAATCCCGATCAACCCAAATATATGGACAATACGTTACCGGCTCACCCTTATAGAGCGCATTCACAACAATGAAAAATTCTTTATATTGCGATCTTACCGGATCCATCAGCTCCGATTGATCGGAGCTGCAGGACTGCCAATCAACGAAGAGCGCCGCACACCGGCCGGGGTCTTCCCGATAGGGGGCCAAGCCCGGCGGCAAAACGGCCGCCACCGCATCGGCATCGGTCCAGTATTCGATGACGAGAAAATCTCCGGCATAATGCCATGGAGGCGAAGGCACCAAAGCGGCCCTGCCCTCGGGCGATCTGGGAACAGAATATCCTTTCAGCATAAATTCTTCCTCCATTTTAGGAATCGCGATGAAAGTGGAACTAATCTCATCGCGAGCCCTTAATCTTTCAAAAATTGTTCAACCAGAGAGGTAGCAAAATCCTTGTTTGCGATTTTATAAGCAAGTGATGTCATGCGCCAGGAATCGGAAAGATAGAAACGTTCGTACAATTCGCCGCGTCCTCCGAGCTCGGAGCCGACAAAATCCCAGGCCAGGCGGAACAGCCGGATTCTCCGCTCCGCATCGGCTCCCGCGGCTTGAAAATATTTGGCGATATCTTCTTTCAAAGGTCCGTTGACATCCGCACGGGACGGTGTAAGCATGAATCCGCCTCCGCCAATCAACTGCAGCAATTCATTGGCCTTGGGCATCCATTTGGGCATTTCGCCGCGCAGCGCCAGGAACGGACGGTCGTCGGGACACCATACTCCCTGTTCGTCCGGAGTCGCACCTGCTTCGGCAGCGGTAATGGCGGATCGGGTCAGTTCCACCATATTCCACATTTGACCAAGCTTTTCCTGAATATGGTCAAATTTGACGACGCCGGTTGCATTGGCAATGACATGGCCCAATCCAAATGCAAACGACAATTTGACATAAGCTCTCGTAAAGGCCTGATGCATGATGTGGCCGCGCCATCCGGTATCGGTGATGACCTCGGAATACCCGACCGTATCCCCGTCCAGAAATACTCTGTCTTTAGGCACTTCCACATCGTCAAAAATAACCATGGCGTCCATTTCGTCAAATCGGTGGGAAAGCGGATAGTCGAACGGATCTTTGGTCTTGGCGTAAGTGCCGCGGCAGACAAATTTCAAACCCGGAGTTCCGACAGGAAGGGCGAATGATAAGGCGTACGGCTTATCCACGGTCCGCAAATCCGATCCGGGATAGACGGTCAGCTCATCGGCATAGGTGGCAAGCGTGGCCAGCATCCGCGCGCCGCGAACAATAATCGAGTCATCGGTTTCACCCACCTTGTGGAGAGACACTTCTCCCATCGCCTGTTCGGCCTCTGGTTTCGAACGGTCTACTTGCGGGTTCATCAGCGCATGTGTCGTTGACAAATCCCGATCCCGCATGATCTTTTGATAATTGACGATGTTGGCTGCCCCAGTTTCGTTGTTTCTGCGCGCCCAAACATCGGATCTTCCGGCAAAACAAGCAAAAGTGACATTCAAATAGTCGGGCGTGCGTCCCATCGTTCCGCCGGACAATGCCGCGGTCATTTCAATTGCTTTGCGGCGGCGGATCAAATCCTCGCGCGATCTCGGAATAATATGCGTGGCATTCACCAAACTTCCGTCATCGGGAGAAGACGCCAGCAAGTCGCTTGCATGCTCATGTTGAAAATCATAGATTCGAGCCATGGACTTTGCCGCCAAAGCCAATTGTTCGTGCTCAAGCGGATTTGTGATTTTTTCTCCGTCCAACCAAATTTCCCGCTTCTGGCTCGCTAGGCCTTCCAAAAACTGTTTTCCGGTACGGGCGGCTACCTTTACTCGTTGATCCGTGCTCATAGGTCTAGGTCTCCTCCTTCATTCATGGTCATTTTCATAAAAATTATTTGGATACCTCCAGAGGCGCAAGCGGAATGCCCTGCGCTTCCAGCCCCTCTTTTTCCGACCGAATTGCGGCTTCATCGAATCTGAAGTAGGAGCGTGGGGGTAAGATTCCCCAAACATTTGATGAATGCGCATTATCCGGCCATTCACGCGGAACGTGGCCTTCCTCGAGCTGTTCCATATCGCAAAAGATTTCCACAAAACAGCCTTCTTCCGGAATTCGCACATAACCGCTCAAATTGCGGCCCAGACCATGCCGGAGAGGCCCCCATGCCAACCAGCGTCCGTGCTGTGCCAAATGGTCGAAGGCGACGCGCAGCTCCCCCCAATCGACCATCTCCAAAGCGAAATGATGAATATGCGGATACCCTTTATTGACCAATGCCATTACGTGATGATCCGCGTTGATATGCAGCCAGATCCCTTCCGTTCCAAGCTTGTCGGTAATTTTCATTCCAAGAATATCGGTATAAAACTCCACCTGCTCCCGCAATTTTCCTGTCAGATAATTGACATGGCCCAGCTTTCGCGGACGAAAACCCGGTAAAATTTTCGTACTTCTCGCCACGTCCGGACGCAGATCGCTGGAAGCGGCATATGGAACAATTTCCACTTTATTGCCTTCCGCATCTTGCAAATGAAGGGAGCCATTCTCAGTTTGATAGGCAATCGCCTTCGATTCCAAGTATTCGGCAGCGTCCGATATGGATACTTCGGCAGAAAGTTCATAAGCGGTATGGTCGTATCCCGGATTGCCGCTTTCCATCAACTCAAGAGAGTAGGATTCGTAACCGCAATGAAGGAACGCGTGTGTCGAAGTGCGTTCTCTGAGAGAAAGACCGAATTGAATTTGCCAACGCCTCGAAGCCTCCTCCAAATCTGCTACCCGCAACCCGACATGACTGATTCGTCTCAATTGAATCGCTTTCATTTTTTCCCTCCTCTAAAGTACAATTAATCCAAATTAATTTTATATTCAGATTAATTTGAATTTTTATTTATAATATGTATAATATATATCGTATACAATTTGGTCAATACATTTTCCAAAAAATACTCATGCTTTTTTCTTGCCATACAATGAATCATAGGGAGGGATTCCATTATGTCCGACAATCGGCATGAACGAGGTCTGGCCAGGCTTGCAGAGCTGGATGATGAGCCTGGCGGCGAGGCGTTTCTTGCCCGTATGGGCGATCTGGGGACGTACATAGTTGATTTTGCTTTCGGGGACATTCATTGCAGAGATAAGCTGACTGTCCGTGAACGCGAGGTCATCATTCTTTCTGTTTTGATCACGTTGGGGGGATGTGAACCGCAGGTAAAAGCGCACATTCGCTCTCTTAGAGCCATCGGCGTCAGCTATGAGGAAATCGAGGAAATGATTCTTCAAACACTGCCATACGCGGGAACGCCGCGTGCAGTCAACGCTATGAAAGTACTTCGTGACGAACAGGAGGCAATCCAATGAAAGCTGTAAGATTTGTTGATAAGAATGGAAATACGAGAATCGGTTGCTTAAATGACAATGGAACGGTCCGTGATTGCGGCACGTCTGGCCATGAGGGTTTTGTTCCAACTGAAGAGGCTTGGGAAATGCTGTCCGATACTTCCGGAACAGAATACCCGACCGATCAAATTCAATTGCTGCACCCCGTCCAACCGGGAAAAATTGTTGCAATCGGCCTGAATTACCGCAGTCATGCCGATGAATCCGAGCTTGACGTACCGGCGGTTCCGGTTGTTTTTTCGATATTTCCATCCGCACTGATCGGACCCGAAGCAGATATCGTTATTCCGAAGGAAGAAACCCGTCCGGACTACGAAGGTGAATTGGCCATTGTCATCGGTAAAAAAGTCTACAGACCGACTCGCGAAGAAGCTCGTGCTGCGGTTGGCGGCATTTCCGCTTTCAACGACGTATCGGGACGGAGAGCGCAGCTTGAAACCCCGCTTCGCCAATTTACTCTCGGAAAAAGCTTTGATACGTTTGCGCCAATGGGCCCTTGCATCCGTTCCGCCAAAGATGTTGACCTGGCCAATATCCAGATCCGCACCACAGTTTCCGGCGAGGTCATGCAGGATGCCAACACCCGGGACTTGATTTTCCCTGTCGAGGATATTATCATGTATTGCTCTTCCGGCATGACGCTTTACCCTGGAGATGTGATTGCGACCGGTACTCCCGGCGGTGTTGGAGACAGCCGCAATCCTCGCCGATATCTTCATGAAGGAGACATAGTGGAGGTTTATGTGGAAGGCGTCGGCACTCTTAGAAATTCTGTCGTCGAAGAAAAATAAACGAAAAGCGCAGCATAAAAGGTATCCATCGCCGGATACCCTTTGGAACAGTTTATTGAAGTGCTTATAATCGTTGAAGTTCAATGTTATCCTGCCGTTTTATGCATGATTAAGGGAAATTGTGCCACTGGTCAGCAAGATTCGGATAGCCAATTGCAGATCGAAACGAGTATCCGGATTCTCCAGGTCAACGTTTCCCACCTCGCGCAGCCGCTGAAGACGGTACTTCAGGCCGCTGAGGGAGAGATTCATCGCCCTTGCGGTATGTTGAAAATTGCATTCATGGGTCAGATACATATACAGAGTTTGAATAAGCTGCCCGTTATGCGCATGATCATAGTCAATCAGCTTTTTCAATTGCCGAGCAGCATAAGCCTGAAGTGAATTTTGCGCATTTCCCGCATACAAAAGATCGAAGACCTGCATTTCGTCCACGGACAAAACCAGCTCGTTTTTGCCTAATCGGGACATGACCTGCTGCGCGTTTTTACATTCGTTGTACGCTGTGCGCAGATCCTCCATGGACGTTACTTTCCGGCTGATGAAGATCGATATGGTCAGTTCTTGCAGAACCTCTTTCTGTCTGCGGGAAATATTCTGCGCCAAGGTATTCGGCGACAGGCCATCATCATAAATCAATATTGCAATTCCTTCAGGCCGTTGAACCACCAGGCTTCCTTTGGCAAACATGTTCGCTGCTGAACGTGCTGATTCGAACAGCTGTTTACGGAGTTGTATGGCCGACGCCTCATCTTTCTCGTATTGGTTCTCCAAGCATGCGCGATCCATGCTGATGAGTAAAAACCGCTGATGACGCTGCAAGTCATAACCTAGATAATGCGCCCGGTTCACCAAAGATTTGATCGGGGAATCTCCGGACAGCAGCTCCTCCATAAACTCGCCCTTTAACCGATGCTCCGTCTCCAACGCAGTTTGCTCCTTGAGCAAATCAAACCCGATTACGGCCGCAGCTCGTTTGGTGATCATTCGTCTCAGTTCCACGTTTGTTCCTTCGGAGTGAAGAATGGACAGATATCCTACCACTTCTTCACCCAGCACGATGGGTGCCATGGAGCGCTCCCAGGTCACATTGTCTTCCTCTACCGTGAGATCTATTCCCGCTTTTTCCCGCTTCATCGTTTGCAGCTTCTTTTTGATATTCTGGTTCTTCGACATTTGAGTATGTATGAGATAAGCATCCAAACCCTCCGATTCATCCGGAGTCAGCCACCAGGCAAGCGGCTTAAAATGCCGGTCCTCCAGGATGACGGGAGCTGCCATCATCTTCCCTATCGTTTCTAAGATCACCGTACGGTCAAAACCGGCCAATATCAAACGGTTCAATTGTTCATTGATATTGATGATTTGCGTCAGCAGATGATGCTGCTGCTGTATCCGATCGTGGGCCTCCTCCAGTTCCTCGGCAATTTTCGCTTCACTATAAAAGGGAAGTTCCGACAAGACCTCGTCCCCCCACTCCTCGACGGTTTTGCCGAGAAAGTGACAATATGAGTCCCCGCGGCCCACGCAGGACAGCTCCTTATAGATAATCTGCCGCCCGAACAGGCCGGTGGAAAATCCTCCGGCATAGCCCAGCAGCGTCCAGCAGACGGAATCTTCCGCCAGTCCAAAATGTTGAAAATGCTGCTGAACCTCATAAGAGTTGGTCCAAATCCCCTCCATATGGAAAGCTCCGGTTTGTTGATCGAGCTCCAGCTTGGTTAACTCTACGTGTACAACGCCCTCCAGCATATGGAGATTAGGGCCCTGCTGAAGCCATTGATAAACCGAATACCCGGGATACTGCTGTTTAACCGAAAGTGCGTCATTGTATCCGCAGGACCATCCGTAACGCAGCAAGAAACCTTTGGCCCTGTCTCTTCCCAGAGTTGAAAGCAGATCTTGGCGAAGTGTACCCAGGGCGTTGGCGTTGACAAGAACAAAGCGTTCATTTTTCATCAGAATTTGTCCGGGATGGTAAGTCAGCAAATCAAGCACGCTTTGGGGGGATTGTGGTTCGCCCAACTTAATTGCCTCCTTTTTCTGAAGCGAAAAAGCTCCTTGAACTTTCAATAACATTTCTCCCCTTTCGTCCTCACCATCCGATACGCTGACGCTAACATTTATAATTTTTTGATTTATCTGATATATTGACTATTTTAATACACAAAACTTCCAATTACCAAGCTCTAATTATCCGACCTCTGCCGCTTCCTTAGTAATCTTTATTTTGACCGGAGCCGTTTCATGAAGGAAGAAACTGATAATAAGCGCTACTACTAATCCGCCGATCGCCAAAAACAGGATTTTATCAATCCCAAAGTTTTGGGCAACGTATCCTGCAACAGACGGCATGACTCCTCCGCCGAAGATTTCGCCAAATCCGATAGGAATGCCCGCTGCAGATGAGATCAGAGAGGCCGGAACCGCTTCAGTAACAATGGGTCCCGCCAAAAGGCAGAGGCAGCCAAAGATGAACAAAGTAGCCATGAACAATAACAGAAAAAGGAGCATTGGCGAATTGCCCACACCTTTAAACAAATATAAAAATACGATTGCCAGAATAAATGAGATAATAGATACGGTTTTTCTCCCCAGTCGGTCCGACAACGCCGGTATGGCGATATACCCTACAAAACCGCCAAACCCGATTGCGGATGTAACAAAGCCCATCTCCGGAATGCTTAATTTCAAATAATCCGTCAAATAGTTGGGCAGCATGGCACTGATCACAAATACTCCGGTCATCGTCCCGAACAAACCGAAAGTGGCCAAAATCACATTGCGGTAGAGCAACAATTCAAGCCATGATTTCCTTTCAGTCTTTTGCTCAATATGCACAGGCTCACGAATGACACGGAACAGAAGATAAGCAATGATTAAACCCGGTACGGCCACTAGGAAGAATACCCAATGCCAGGAAGGAACCACATTTAACAGCTGAGTGGCAATGATCGGCCCAAATCCAAGTCCGAATAAAGCAAATGTGCTTTGTTGAAGCCCCATATTAAATCCGCGCCTGCTTGGTTTGGAAGCTTCTGAGGTCGATGCAATGCTCGTCGGACAAAAAGCGCCTTCAAAAACTCCCATCAGAGCACGGACAAACAGCAGGCTCATCAGGCCGGATGCAACACCCGTCAAACCGCATAAAGCTGAAAATACAACCATGGCGGGAATCATGATTCTGCGGCGACCGAATTTATCCGAAAGACCGCCCATAATTATCGCAAAAATCCCCCATGCTATCCCAAGTGCGGCAACAATGTTGCCAAGGTCCGCGTAACCCAAATTTAAATCTTTCATCATGACGGGAAACAATGGCGCGATAATCCAACGATCCAATCCGACAAGGCCAAAGCCTATCGTCAACAATGTAACCGCTTTCCACTCATAAGATGCATCCCACGTTTTTAATATATTCTTGTTCATACTTATACCCCTCTCAACAAAATGATATTTTTCGAAATTTGAACACTCATCTCTAATTTTCAACATGTTCGATAATGGCAGCCACCCCCTGTCCCACTCCTACGCACAAGGTTGCCAGCCCGTATCGGGATCCGGTCTGCTGCAACTGCCGGGCCAGTGTGCCTATGATTCGGGCCCCGGAGCATCCCAACGGGTGACCTAACGCTATCGCTCCCCCGTGAGGATTCACTTTCTCCATCGGGATACCAAGCTCCCTTATACTTGCAACCGATTGGGAGGCAAATGCTTCGTTGATTTCAACCCAATCGATCTGTTTTTCAGAAAGTCCGGCCTTTGATAACGCCTTGCGTGTTGCTCCTACGGGACCGATTCCCATGATCCGCGGACTTACCCCGTGCGCGGCTGCGCTGACATAGCGGGCCATCGGCCGAAGATTCAGTTCTCTCGCTTTCTTTTCGGAAACAAGCAAAAGGGCTGACGCTCCGTCATTGATTCCCGATGCGTTGCCGGCTGTGACTGTGCCGTTATCCCGAAAAATCGGCTTCAATCGGGCCAATGATTCCATCGTCGTCTCGGGCCGGAGATGTTCGTCATCCACTAACAGAAACTCTTCACCTTTCCCATTCCAGATAGGAACGGGGACGATCTCTCCACGAAACCAGCCTGCATTTTGAGCCTGGAAAGCTTTTTGCTGGCTTTCATACGCAAACTGATCCTGTTCTTCCCGGGAAACGCCGTACTGTTCAGCTACATTCTCTGCTGTCTCTCCCATGCTCTCCAACGGGTATGGAAACCGAGGATTCCCCATCCACCAACCAAGCGTCGTGTCCCACATCACCTGATTGCCTCGGGCAAACTCGCGATCCGGTTTGGGAAGCACCAACGGTGCTCGGGTCATGCTTTCCACTCCGCCGGCAATGACCATATCCATCTCCCCCAATGCGATGGCGCGAGCCGCCTGAATGAAGGCTTCCAACCCTGACGCACACAGACGGTTAACCGTAACGCCGGGAACATGTTCCGGCAGACCGGCGAGCAGAAGCGCCATACGGGCGACGTTGCGGTTGTCTTCTCCCGCCTGGTTGGCACAGCCCATGATCACTTCGTCCACATCGGACGGAGAAACACCTGCCCGCTCAATCGCGTTTTGAATAACTAACGCAGCCAAATCATCGGGTCTTGCATGCTTCAGCCCGCCCCCCTGCTTTCCGATGGATGTCCGGACATACTCAACGATCCAAACATCATTAATCAAATTCATCCCCCCTTCCTTTTAATCCAATCTGAAATCCGGCGGCTGTGCGTTCTTTCACTTCCTCCAAAGTGACCCCGGGCATTAATTCGATCAGCGTCAGTCCCTGCCGGCTTACGTTAAATACAGCCAATTCGGTAATGATCACGTCTACTTTTCGCAGGGAGGTCAACGGCAAACTGCAGGTTTCAACGATTTTCGATTCGCCTTCCCGCGTCGTATGATTCATTGTAATCACCACTTTCTTGGCGCCAGTCAACAAATCCATCGCTCCACCGACTCCGATGATGCTTTGCCCCGGAACCGACCAGTTAGATACCCGCCCCAGCGCGTCCACTTGAAGCGCTCCGAGAATGGCCACATCAATGTGTCCTCCGCGAATCATCGCAAACGAGTCGGCACTGGAGAAAAAACTGCTTCCTGTTGTTTCGGTTACCGGCATTTTTCCCGCATTCACCAGATCCGGGTCAGTCTCATGTCGTTCGGGTGTAGGCCCCACTCCCAGGAGTCCGTTTTCCGTATGCAGGAAGACGTTCAATCCTTCAGGAATAAAATCTGCCACCCTCGTTGGAATGCCAATCCCCAAATTGATGATGTCCCCGTCCTGCAGTTCTCTGGCTGCACGCTGTGCTATCATGTCTTTGACATCAATCATGACTCCGACCCCTTCTCACCAAATAATCCACATACAGATGCGGCGTAACGATCGACTCAGGGTCCAGCTGACCCGGCTCCACAATTTCTTCCACCTCGACGATCACCAAGTCTGCAGCTGTGGCCATCACCGGATTGAAGTTTCGAGCGGTCTTTCGGTATATAAGATTGCCCAAGGTATCTGCGCGGTAAGCCCGAATGAGTGCCACGTCGGCATGGAGCGTTTTTTCAAAAACATACGTTTCCCCGTCTATAGTTCTCGTCTCTTTGCCATCCGCCAGCAGGGTTCCCGCAGCCGATCGCGTATAAAATCCGCCGATGCCGGCCCCGCCGCCGCGGATGGCTTCGGAAAATGTTCCTTGAGGAAGCAGCTCGATCGCCAACTCACCGGCAGCGAAGCGAATCCCCACATTCGGATTGCTCGTGAAATAAGAGCCGATGGCCTTTTTGATTTGGCCGTTCTGCAGGACCAGATCCAACCCTTTTCCCGGTTCTCCAAGGTTGTTGCTGATGACCGTGAGCCCTCCGGTTCCTTGCATGCGCAGTTCATCAATAAGCTCAAGCGGCGAACCAACAAGACCGAACCCTCCTACCATCAGCGTCATTCCCTCTCGGATACGGGAAATTGCTTTCTCTTTGGAAATGATTTTATTTTTCAATTCAGTTCTCCCCTTCCTGCCAAACCGCAACGTGTCCCGTCCTGCTACCATGCCAGCTCCAGCAGTTCCAGCAGCTGCTCCTTATCTGTGATTTTCTTCGGATTGTTATGAACCGTTTGGTTTTTATAAGCTAATTCGGCCAGTTCGGGGAGCTGATTATTGCCCACTCCCAGTTCTCGCAGCCTTCGGGGCATACCCATCTCCTGAGCCCATTGCTCCAGTTGATCCGCCGCCGCAATCGCTGCAGCCTCCGGGCTTGAACCGTCCCGCTTGACTCCGATGGCTTCCGCCGCCATAGCCAATTCATGCGGGGCCGTATCCAAATTGAACCGGATAACATGCGGAAGCATGACACTGTTCGCATCCCCATGGGAAATTCCCGTTGTCCCTCCAAGCACGTGGCAGATGCCGTGATGCAAGCCCATGGCCACGTTGGAAAGTGCCCCCCCGGCCAGAAACGCGCCCTGCATCATTTCCGTTCGCGCCTCCAAATCATCGCCCGCCTTGACGCATCTGACAAGCGAGCGGGAAATCAATTGCAAGCCGTGATAGGCTGCGGCTGTGGACAGAGGGTTTTTGCTTATGGAATACAGCGCCTCAATGCAGTGGGCGACCGCATTCATTCCTGTCCCGGCTGTTATGGAAGGGGGAAGAGTTAACGTCAGTTCGGGATCATACAAAGTTACCTTGGGAGTCACCTTCGCATCCTTAACGGTGACCTTTCGGATCACCCCGTTTTGCAGGCGGGTAACCCCATAGACCGGAGTCATCTCCGACCCGGCATAGGTAGTAGGTACCGCAATGACAGGAACACGCGGTTGGTCTGTCGGCAGCGAGCTCCGTCCGATCTCTTGAGTTTCCTGTTCCAGGGTGTGGCTGATCGCTTTGGCCATTCCGATCGGACTGCCGCCACCCATCCCGATAACGGCATCGACGCCTTTCTTTTTGGCTAACTCCAATGCCTCTGACAGTTGAGCTTCAAGGACGTGCGGGCGAACCGTTCCATAAACGACCGCCAGACGATCGGACAGATTTTCGCAGAAGGCGGCAAACTCTTGTCGCGACAGCATGCTGGGGGTCGTACAAATCATCAAGCGCTTCCACCCGTAGCGGTCCACTATATTTTTCAAATTTCCCAGCGAACCGGGTCCGAATATCACTTCTTGGGCTAAAAACAAATATTGGAATGATGTCATAAAGCGGACCCTTCTGAAGCCAACTTCGGCTTTCCAACCGACTGAGGCTGTTTCAGCTTGAAATCATATCTGCATGTGCAAAACGGCTTGTTTAACCCCCGCTCTTGAATTTGTTCAGGATCGTCATGCCGTTCCATATTCATGATCAACGAATGCTTCACCGCCCCGATGGCGTCAGACCCAAGGTAAGGATCCCCAGGGACGAACAGCATCGTTGTCAAGGGAACATGCCCCTCACAGGACACTTTGAAGTGAATGTGCGCCGGCCTCCAGTCGTGTCTCCCCAGAGCATGAAGCAACCGTCCGACGGGGCCCCCTTTGGCAATATCGTAAGGACCGGGCACGATCGTGCGAATTTCATACCTGCCCTGTTCATCGGTCCTCATTCTTCCCCGAAGATTAAAATCCGGCTGATCCTCATCCTGATTCTCGTAATACCCTTTTTCATTGGCCTGCCAAACATCAACAATGGCATTGGCCAACGGGGCGCCCGTCGCTGCCGAAATCACTTGGCCGGAAATATACAAAGGCGTTCCCTCTTCATCTTCACGGCAGATTACGGCCGGAAGCTCCATGAACGGTGCTTCTTCACGATATAACGGACCTAATACATTATGATCTGTTACTATACCGTCCGATTCAACTCCGTGCGTGATATTGTCGACCAGGACGGAAATCCCCAATACGTCGGACAATAGCTGGAACTCATTGTGCTGACCGACTTCTGTTAATAATTGAAGCGCCTTGCTAAGCTCAGTTTCTGTGATCCGGGACTCCTCCATAAACAACTGAAGCTGCTGCACCAGCTTCGTCGTTACCTCACTTAATCGTTGATCCATACTTTCTCCTCCTCGTATAGTATGTTTAGACGCTTGATTAAAGCGAATTTCCAGTTGATCTTGACAACTGTAATGGGCCTAGATGAGTTTCCAAACCAAGTGATT
>NZ_JAYJLD010000046.1 GCF_035282765.1 Ferviditalea candida
GTGCAGACTACATTCTCCACCAGTACCTCTCAAATTGTCAAAGTTGAAATCATGAGAATAAGCGAGAAAACAGGCGAAAACATTACTTTATAGTGGGAGTGGTACGATTGTCTCTGCTTGAAATCAGCGTGGTTCCCGTCGGGACGGGGAGCGCCAGCTTCAGCTCGCAAGTCGCGGAAGCCGTGCAGCTTATTGAGCAAAAAGGAATGAAATATCAGGTGACTCCGACTGCAACCATTATTGAAGGCTCGTTGGATGAATTGATGGACATGGCCAAGGAAATTCATAAGAAAGCGCTGGGAAACGGCACCAATCGGGTCATCACCAATATCAGCATCGACGACCGGACGGATAAGACCCTGGATATGAAGCAGCAGGTCGATATTGTTCATCAATCGGTGCATTGACCCTTTGGCCGCAGCAAAAGAAGCGTCTCCCGCAAATGAAGTCCATTCCGCGGGGGACGCTTTAGCATGAACCGATAGTCCCGGGATCCATTATTTTTTCCATCCTACGATATAGAAGATCAGCCCCAACGCCAAAAACAAAATGACAAACCAATTTTGCGTAATCCCCGGCATATCCGGTTTGGTCGGAAAGCTTCCGTCAATTTTTGCAAACACTTGTCCCAACCAATATACATGGGAATTGATTCTTTCCAATGCATAGATGAAGCCGCTGGATATGACAAACATTGAACCCAGCAGCAGACTTGTTCTTTTGTCCATCCTTGTCTCTCCTTCCAATGCAATTATATTATCATATGATCGACGATTTCAGAAGAATGTCTGTGAATGAATAATATTCCTGCTCCTTGTACATTTTAGAACTGTTATGCCGAAAAAATCTAATCAAAAGGAGATCGTTCAATGGCACAACAAAACCAACAGCAGCAATTGCAACAAGCTCTCCAACAAGCGCAGCAGGCACAGCAAGCCGTCCAACAAGCTCAGCAGAACGCCAATCCCCAACTGCTGCAGCAAGCCCAGCAGCAGCTTCAGCAGGCCCAGCAGCAGCTTACCCAAGTGCAGAGCCAGTTGGGAACCCAAGCCTCCCAACAGCAACAGCAGCAGCTCCAGCAAGCTCAACAGCAGCTGCAGCAAGCCCAGCAATCGATCCAACAGGCCCAGCAATAACTTTAAAGCTAGAGACACAAAAGGCCTTCCCAAAATCTCGGGAAGGTCTGTTGCTTGTTTCAGCGTCGGCCGCTCACAACCGGGGCTTGGCCCGCTTCGTCGGCTGCGCCTCAAGCGGATCGTCCGGCCAATAGTGCTTGGGATAGCGTCCTTTGAGGTCTTTTTTGACTTCAAAATAGGCATTCTGCCAGAAGCTGGCGAGATCCCTTGTCACTTGAACGGGACGTTGCGCCGGCGACAGCAGATGCAGAGTCAGCGGAAATTTTCCCCCGGCAATCATCGGGGTTTGTTTAAGTCCGAACATTTCCTGAAGCCGGACCGCCAGCAAGGGGGCGGACGGATCACCGTAGTCCACGGGAATGCGGGAACCGCTTGGGACGACGATATGCGTAGGAGCATCCTCATCCAATTGGCGGCGCTGATTCCATGTCAAGGCTTCTTGAAGAATGGCGGCGAGATTCAGCCTCTGCAAATCGGCACGGCTTTTCAGCCCGTGCAAATGGGGCAGCAGCCAATCGGCAAGCGCATGAATCAGCGCCGAGTCGGAAACATCCGGCCACCCGGGATCCATCAGGCGCATAAACTGCATGCGCTGCTGGTATTGGCGGGAAGCCCGGGTCCACGGCAGGATGTCTAGACCCTCCTGCCGGACTCCTTCCAGCAGCGCTTCCGCCGCGGCCTCCGGGTCGGGATCGGGCATCGGACCGTCCTGAAGGATCAAAGCTCCGAACCTGACCCGCTTTCTGGCCCGCACGGCCTGAATCGCCCGATCCCAGAATATTGCCGATTCCTGTTCGATCTGATCGGCAAAATGACGGTGCAGATCCCGTATTTCCAGCGGCGCTGCAAGCAGAATGCGGCTGTCCAAGCCCTGATCCTCCAATTCCGCCGCAACCAGACAGGGCTCTGCGGCCAGCGCCTGCATTCCGGCAAAGGCGGCACCGCGCCCGCAGCGCAGAAGAAAGCGCCCGTCCGGCCGCCGGAGGGCAATCCGGTCGGGATAAGCAAAGGCGAGAAGCAGGCCGCTGGCCTGGGTGTCGTCTAGTAGCGCTTCCCCGCCTTTCCCTTCTTTCTCGTTCGTCGGGATTCCCAGCTTCCGCTTCCAGTGGTCTGCCTCAATCAGAATCCTACGCCGGCCGGCCTCATCCACGTCGGCGGGTCCTGAGCCGGCGGCTGAGAACCCGGAGATATTCTCCTTTTGGATGCCACGGATCGCTTCAATCCGCAATCGCAAATCCGCATCGGGGGCGCCTCCGCCGCTCCTGCGGAGAATATCCCTTCCCTCCAGCAGCGCCGCGAGCTCACACGCAAGTTCCCCAAGGCCCAACGGAATCGCCTTGAGAATCATATGCGCAAGCCGGGGATGCAGGCCCAACTCGGCCATCCTCCGCCCGTGCGGCGTCAGCGCCCCGCTCCCGTCCAGCGCGCCGAGCTGCGCAAGCAGCTCGCGGGCCTGCTGATAAGCGGCTGCCGGCGGCGGGTCAAGCCATCGCAGCTCTGCCGGAGCGACGACGCCCCATGCCGCCAATTCAAGCGCCAGCGGCGCAAGGTCGGCCTCCAGAATCTCCGGGGTGCTGCGCGGGGCAAGCCGGCGGTCCTCAGCCTCCGACCACAGACGCAAGCATATACCCGGACCCAGACGGCCCGCTCTCCCCCGGCGCTGATCCGACGCCGCCTTTGATACCGCAACGGTTTCCAGCCGCGTCATGCCGGTTCGCGGCGAAAACCGCGGGACCCGCATGAGACCGCTATCGATCACGATCCGCACCCCTTCAACGGTCAAGCTGGTTTCGGCGATTGACGTGGACAGCACGATCTTCCGCTCGCCCGGCTTTGCGGGCGCAATCGCCCGATCCTGTTCCTGCTGCGGCAGATCTCCATATAGGGAAGCGATCCGCACATCAGGTCCGAGGCCGATTTCCGCAAGCCCCGCTGCCACGCGCCGAATTTCGCCCGTCCCGGGCAGAAACACCAGAATATCTCCCGGAAAGCGCTCGATCGCCTCGGCAATCGCCTGCACCGCTGCCTGCTCGATCCTGCCTGCGGCGCTTCTGTCCAAATAAACGGTTTCCACCGGAAAAGCCCTTCCCTCGCTGGAGAGCACCGGTACGCCGCCGAGCAGGGCAGCTATCGGATCGGCTTCCAGTGTGGCCGACATCACCAGGATCCGCAAATCGTCCCGTAGGACGGCTTGAGATTGGAGGCAAAGGGCAAGCCCCAGATCCGCATGAATGCTGCGCTCGTGAAACTCGTCGAAGATCACGAGCCCAACATTCTCCAGAGCCGGATCATCCTGCAAAATGCGGGTCAGCACACCCTCGGTGACCACCTCAATCCGCGTTGCCGCTCCCACTCGGGTATCCAGCTTAACGCGGTATCCAACCGTCTCCCCGGTTTGCTCCCCGAGTAAAGCCGCCATGTAGCGTGCAGCGGTCCGTGCGGCCAGCCGCCGCGGCTCCAGCATCAGAATGCGGCGACCCAAAAGCCAAGGCTCATCCAGCAGGGCCAGGGGAACCCGGGTCGTTTTTCCCGCTCCCGGCGGTGCCGACAGCACCGCGCTTGTATTGAATTGAAGCGCTGCCTTCAGCGCCGGCAGAACCTCTTCGATGGGCAGCTTGATCATCCTATCACTCCATTGCAAGTATTGCACCACTTCCATTATATCGGCGCTTTCCGGCAAAACAAACAAAAAATCCCCAAAAGCTTGGGGACGCCGATGCGAGACCACCTTATTCACCTATGCCTGAAGCTCCCGCTTCTCCCCAACCGTCTCGGGGCTGTCCGTTCTGTCGCGCCTTTCCAGCGGGCTCCATCGGAAATGACGGCTTCTGATTGCCAGCTCGTCCCACTTTCTTTTCAACCAGAGGCGGCGAAGGTAGGATTTGCCCATCTGCTCCGGCCTCGGGAATGGGTCCTGCATGCCGTGAATGAACAGCGTGATCCGGAAGCGGTGCCCGGGCTCATTGATGAAATAAGAACCGAGTTTGACCAATTCGGCTTTATTAAACAAATCATTCAACCGCAAATTGATCTGCTGAAAAGAGAGCATGTCCACATTTTGGGTGTAGCCGATATTGACGATCATTTGCCGCCCTTCGGTGAAATCCTGCGGCAGGTAAGGTGCGGATATCGCGTATTTCAGCGGCTCATCGAACGAATCTCCCTCAAACGTGCGGATATATACCGGTCCGCTGCTGTTCTTCATAAAGCTGCGGATATCGTGGGCGTCGATGTTCATTTCGCCGGAAACCCGGATGGTCTCCTCGATCGACCGAACGGACGCTTCCTCGAACCTGTCGAAAATCTCCCGAGCTTGATGAATCGGGGTCCCCGGCTTGAGCGTCTCCATCATTCCGTCACTGTTCAAATAGGTGACGGCGTCGCAGATCTCCCTCATCCGATAGTATTGTTCAATTGCCGTCTGCATGCGTCTTTTGCCTTCAAACCGGAACGGAAACCGGAAAATGCCGATCAACAGCGCCCCGGAAGCTTTCAAACGGTTCAACTGCCTGCCCAGCTTGTCCGTCTCACTTGTATTCCCGCCGACAAAACGAAAGAAGCAGATATCATCCCGTCGAATCTCGGAAAGAAAAGACCCTTCTTTTTCGGCGAATTCCTGCTTGATCTTGAAGAATCGAATCGGACTTTCCATCTCGAACCTCCTTTCTCCACCTTTCTTCCATTATACCGATACGCAATACAAAATAATGTCACAACGCGTCGGAGTTCTCCCACAATATTTTCAGGAATAAAGCGGGAATGTGCCGAAATCCTGAGGATGTTCGTCGAATCGGGCAGGATCGCTGTCTCATTTCTCCAACCGGCTACATAATTTAAGGATTTGCAGGAAAAATAAGCTTGATTATCAAATTCCCTAACGCCACCTCAAGGATATTGTTGCTGCAGATAGGGTAACTCCCCATACCTTTTGTACCCTGTGTTCATATGATTATGGTAAGAAAAACTTCTATCGAAGTCCTTCTATGCCGACGAGAGTTTGCCTTTCCGAGACCCGGAAATTCATAAATTCTTATTCGGCAAGAAAATATCCACCGGGAAGTGATATGGATGAGAAAAAGGAACAAGGCAAAAAAGTCCGCTCGCACCCAAGGTTTCTTCCCTTTTAACAATCAGGGTTATTGGGGCGCTCCGAACAATTTCTGGGGAGCCGGCTTTAATCCTTATCAATCATTCCCTCCCTTTCAAGGCATGTTTTCGGGAATGAACGGAACCAATAGCGGAACGAAACCGCAGAACATGCAGCCGGTAAATTTCTGGGAACAAATCGGCGGGCTGGACGGCATCATCACCAACATGGGCAAAGTGCAGAAAATTATGAAGATGGCGCAATCGATGACTCCCTTCATGAGAATGTTTAAATAGTATTAGAAGCGAATGCCCATAAAGCAGGGGCTGCTGAAGACCGCCTATCGGAAAAATCCGGTTCCTATTGGCAGTTTTCAGCAGCCCCTGCTACGAAAGGACATCTCTTTTTCGCTCAAGAAATTTCCTGTTTGAGATGGTGCATGAATTTTTCCCTTAATTCATCGGGAATCGGTTGCGCTTTTGGCTTCCCATTGGAAAAATCGGTCCAGGCCCGAACCTCGTATCCCTGCGCAAGCAGTGTTTCGCCCCTGCGAAACGTATGTTCAATTCTGAACACTTTATCTTTAACCTCGGCAATCTCCGACGTTACCTCAATCCGATTCCCGAAAAATGAAGGGGTGAAGAACCGGCAATTCGCCTCCAGTATCGGAAGACCCATGCGATCCTCTTCAAACAGGACAACGGACGAATATCCGATCGTTTCAAAGAAAGCGTGTGTCGAGTTGTCCATCCACCTGTAATAATTCGGATAAAATACGATGCCCGCGGCATCGGTATCTCCCCATTCGACCTTGAACGTGTGCTTCGGCATAAGCTGATTTCCTTTCTCTTCTCTTTGTTGAATTGATCAACTACTATCTTAACTCATTGACCAGTTCATTTTCTAGTTCATGCTGCAATTCAACTTTTTTAATTTTTCCGGAAGGCGTCACCGGAAATTGCTCCCTGAATACAAATTTGTCCGGCACCTTGTAATCCGCTATCCTCTCCTTGATAAATGCCCGCATTTCTTCCGTTGTAGCGGTTTCCCCGGGCTTCAGGCGAATCACGGCGCAGGAAATTTGTCCGAGCACCGTATCCGGCAGGCCGACTACGGCAATTTCCAGCACTTTGGGATGCGTATAGAAGATTTCCTCTACCTCGCGCGGATAAATATTGTATCCCCCGCGGATCACCATTTCTTTTTTGCGGCCGACGATCCGGATATAACCCTTTTCATCCTTGGTTGCAAGGTCTCCGGTATAGAACCAGCCTTCGTCATCAACCGCTTCCGCGGTTTTGTCCGGCATTTGATAATAGCCTTTCATCAGTCCGATGCTGCGGCAGGCCAGCTCGCCCACTTCTCCGGTCGCCACTTCCCGTCTTTGTTCATCGGCAATTTTGATTTCCACTCCGGGCCATGCTTTGCCGACCGTTTCCGCTCTCATCGCGTCATCATCCGCAAAATTCGTCTGCGTCAGCGTCGGAGAGGTTTCGGTCAAGCCGTAGCCGACCATGACATTGCAGCCCATGTCCGAACGGATCCGTCGGACGATTTCCTCGGGGCAGGGCGCAGCCGCCATCTCTCCGGTTCTTAACGAGGACAAATCATAAGAACCAAAGGAAGGATGATTCAGTTCCAGGATAAACATGGTTGGAACGCCCGGATGATAGGTCACTTTTTCGCTTTCTATCAACGACAGCGCAATTTCCGGTTTGTATTTGTCCATTAATACCATTCTCGCGCCGATCGCAACCGTTCTGAATGAGAGTGTAAGGCCCATGACATGAAAAAGCGGAGTCGGCATTAAAAATACTTCTTCCGGCGTGCACAGCATTCTCTCCACACCCATAATCGCTTGGTAGACTTGATTCTTATGGGTGAGCATGACTCCCTTCGGTCTTCCGGTAGTGCCCGAAGTATAAAGAATCGCAAACAAATCTTCCTTGGGATCGATATCAACGGCGGGAGGAGGAGCCGTCTTTCCTTTTTTCAATAAATCTTCATAGCTTTCCATGCCGTCAAGCTGAAAGCGAACCGTGATTAAATGCTGAAGCGTATCCAATCTGCGGCTGATTTGAATGAATTTATCCGCATGATTCAGATTGTCGGCGTCCTGCGGGAAAAAGACGATTTTTGCGCCGGAATTGCTCAGAATATACTCAACCTCGTCTTCCCGATATCGGGTGTTGAAAGGGACAAGTATTGCGCCAAGCTTGGAAATGGCAAAATAAAGAACAATAAATTCATGCCAATTCGGCAGGCTTACGCCGATCCGGTCGCCCTTCCCAATCCCCAGCCGGCTCATTGCGGAAGCGATCCAATCCGACTCCTCGTGAAGCTCCCGGTAATTTATTCTACGCGTTCCGTCATAGATGACCTCTTTCTCGGGATCCAAAGCGAGCGCTTGATTCAGCAGGCTTGTGATCGATCTCTCAAAACGAGTTTCATCCACCTTCATAACCTCCCTTTGATATGACTGCCACCCAAAAGGAATTTTACAGGGGGCGACACGATGCCCCCTGCAAAATTCGTTTTAATCCGTTCATTCTATTCATGTTTCCTTTGTTTCAAAGCTGATTATTTGGCAGGCGCTTGGACCGGCATCTGTACTTTCTCATAGGTTTTCAAAACATCCAGCATCATTTTATTATCTTTCTTGACGGCTTTGGTAATATAGAAGTTTTCAATCACATTATGCGTTTCCGGATCAATGGTGATCGGTCCGCGCGGACTCTCAATGGATATCCCCTTCAGAACCTTGATCAATTCGTCCGAATTCAGGCTTCCCGCTTTTTGTACTGCGGTCTCAATGACATGAGCGATATCGTAACCGGACACACTTTGATTGGTGGGGAGCACATTATACGCCTTTTGATAAGCGCTTACAAAATCCTTGTTGGTTTGATTGTCCAGCCAAGGGCTGTAAGGAGTGGCGGCCATCGCACCTTCTGCGGCATCGCCGGCGGCATTCAGGACCGTGATTTCACCGAAGGAGAACGAGCTGATAACCTTGAATTTGTCCTTCATCCCAATTTCCTTAAACTGTTTAAGAAAAGTGATTGCATCTGAACCGACAAGGAAGCAGTACACGAAATCCGCATCGATTTGCGACATTTGATTGATATAGGTTGCATAATCCTGTGTGCCCAATTTGGGATGGAACTCCTTCACAATTTTTCCGCCATTGCCTTCAAATTTCGCTCTGAAAGCGCTGAGCCCTTCATCTCCGCCAGGATAATCGGAGGATACGACAATCGCCTTCTTGCCCAAAGCTTCTGCGCTATAGGTACCGGCGGTTCCGCCCTGCCAGTTGGAGAAGCTCAAGCGGTAAATGTAGTCGCTTTTCTTGTCCCAGGAAATGTCGTTTCCTGCAGCGATCGGATCAAGCATAATCAATTTATTTTTGTTTACTTCATCGATAAGAGCATATAAGGTGGCGCTGCTGTCGGGAGATACGAGGAAATTCACTTTGTCTTCCACCATCAGCTTGCGCAGCTTTCTCAGAGCGGTTTGCGGATTGCCTTCACTGTCCTCGTAAATGGCTTCGGCCTTTCGGCCTGCCAGCATGTTGTTATTTTTGTCCAAATAGAGCTTAAAGCCGTTCTTGACTTCTTCCCCCAGTCCGGCGAACGGACCGCTGGCCGAAAGCAGCACTCCGATTTTGATCGGCGCCGCTTCCGCGGCTTTGGCCGGACTCTCGGGTGCCGCACTGGATTTGGCGGGCTCAGAGTTTGCCGGTTGAGCGCTGTTTCCGGCATCCTTGCCTCCGCAGCCAACCAGTAAAAGCATGAACGTCAACAGTACAATCAGCGACTTTTTCATTCTTTTCCCCCTTGATATCATATTTATTATTTAAATTTGCCCCGATGATTCGGGAGCAAATATTAAATACGCTCCCAAATCGAGGCGATTCCTTGTCCTCCGCCGATACATACGGATGAAACGCCGTATCTTTTATTGCGCTTATGCAGCTCGTAAATCAAACTCATGGTGATTCGTGCTCCGCTTGCTCCCAGTGGATGCCCCAAAGCGACGGCTCCGCCATTCACATTTCCGATTGCCGGATCAAACCCAAGCACTTTTTGACAGGCCAGATACTGTGCGGCAAACGCCTCATTAATTTCGATGAGATCCAGATCCTCAAGCTTCATATCCGCCTTTTTCAGAGCCTCTCGAATCGCATAAACCGGACCGATTCCCATCAAGGTGGGCTCGACGCCGATGACCGCCCATGAAACCAGACGCGCCATCGGCTTTAATCCGCGTTTCTCGGCGTACGAGGACGACGCCAGAATGACGCTAGCCGCTCCATCGCTGATTCCGCTCGCATTCCCCGGGGTGACGACCCCGCCTTCCTTGAATCTGGGCTTCAGCCGCGCCAGATCGGCCATTTCCGTTTTTCTCGGACGTTCGTCCCGGTCAACGACAACCTCTCCTTTTCTCGTCGGGACGGTTACCGGAACAATTTCCCGATCGAACCTGCCTTCTGCAATCGCTTTCAAGGTTTTGTCGTAGCTGGCCTTGGCAGCCTCATCCACTTCCTCTCTGGACAAGGAATACTCCACAGCCAAATTCTCCGCGGTCATCCCCATCGTGCAGCCGGCGTACGTATCGCACAAGCCTTCCCATAGGAAATCGACAAACTTGGGGGATTCGCCCAAGCGGAAGCCCCACCGCATATTCGGAACATGAAACGGAATTTGACTCATATTCTCTGTCCCGCCGGCCAATGCCACCTGCGTTTCCCCGAGCATGATATTTTTGGCCGCGATGTTGATTGCTTCAAGCCCCGAACCGCACAAACGGTTAACGGTCAACGCCGGAACATGCTTCGGCAGACCCGATTTCAATCCGATATGGCGAGCCAGCAAATGCGCATCCACGCTGGATTGCTGGACATTGCCCATGACGACCTCGTTGATTTCCTCAACCTCAATGCCTGCGCGGGAAATTGCTCCCTTGGAACTGACAACAGCAAGATCAACGGCAGAAACGTCCTTGAACGCACCGCCAAAATCACCAAATGGAGTTCGCGCTCCTTCGATTACGACGACATCTTCCCTAGCCACACTCTCTACCCCCTCTCACCGGCTCGTAAAATTCGGTTTTCTTTTTTCCATGAAGGCCTGCATGCCTTCTTTGCGGTCTGCACTGTCAAAGGCGACGCCAAAACAGGTCGTTTCCAGATCAAGCGCGCTTTCCAGGTCCAGATTAGCTCCCGTATTCACGGATGTTTTGATCATTCGCATGGCCAGCATCGGTTTTTCCGCCAACTTGTCGGCCCACGCCAACACTTGATCCATGAATTCCTCCTGCGGGACGACTTTGCTTACCAAACCAAGCGCATGCGCCTCATTCGCATTGATCACATCTCCGAAAAACAGCATTTCCTTCGCCTTCGCCTGTCCGATCAACCGCTGCAGGCGCTGCGTTCCGCCGCCTCCCGGCAGAATGCCCAAATTGATTTCGGGCAATCCCATTTTGGCATGCTCCGTGCAAATCCGCAAATCGCATGCCAATGCCAGTTCCAAACCTCCGCCAAGCGCCAGTCCGTTCAAAGCGGCGATGACCGGCTTTGCGGAATTTTGGATTTGCGTCAACGCAGCGCGGGAGGTTTTGTTCATCTTGATCATTTCGGCGTCGGTCAACTGCGCCATTTCCTTGATGTCGGCACCGGCCGCAAATGCCTTATCGCCTTTGCCCGTTATGACGATCGCATTGACATCCCGGTCATTCTCCAACTGATCCATCAGCAAGGACATTTCCGCAAATACTTTCTGATTCAACGGGTTATATGGGGGGCGATTCAAATAAATAATCGCTACCTTATTCCTTTTTTCCAATTCCAGCGTTTCCAGCCGAGTCATCATGTTTGCTCCCCTCAATATTGATTGCAAACATTGTTGTTTGCGTTTTATTCAATGGTCCCGGCATCGTTCCGCCCTTACCACTGTACCTTCATTATATCTGTTTTGCATTTCGATTCATCCTGCATAATGAAGGATATATTCGCTGTATATTCCGGCAAAAGTGAGGATGGGGAAAGTTGTGCCTGACTTTGCTGGGCGCTACAATTAAAAAAAGAGCAGGTAATGAACCCGCTCCTTTTCATCTATCCTGAAAATTCACTTCCGCTAAAAAAACCATCCAATGAGAATTCTTCAGGGACGTATCGCGCGCCATTTTCATCATCTAATGCTGCCATGAAAATGACATGGGACGTCTGTTTACTTAATCAATTGATTGGCTTCGGCTGCCGCATCTTTTACAGCTTGTTCCGCCGTCTTTTGCTTCGTTAATGCGGCTTGAATGTTGTCCTGAACAATTTTGAAAATACGGGTACCGCCTTTGCCCGGGAAGTTGTTCCACTGAACCATATCGTCTACCTGCCTATAAGTGGTGTATGCCGCCGGATTTTCCTGTTTCAAATATTTACCGAGCAGATCATCACGCTCCACAGCGCTTTTACGGGAGGCCATATATCCCATCCCTTCCGCAGTAATCGCGGTTCCTTCCGGAGAAGTGGCAAACTTGATAAATTCCCAAGCCGCTTTTTCCTTCTCAGGTGTTGATTTTATAACGAATACGTTGTTTCCGCCGGCCGGTACCATTCGCGGATGAACCCCGTCAACCGGAAACGCTGCTGTTCCTATGTCAAACTTGCTGTCTTTTTGCAATCCGCGAAGGCTGGCCGTTGTGTTTACATAAATACCCAGCTTGCCGCTTGTAAAGCTTTGGGTCGCTTGTTTGTCATCGATTAAAGGCATCGTTTTGTCCGTATTTACCAGGTCAACCCAGTATTGAAGGGCTTTGATTCCCGGTTCCTGGTCGAACGCAACGCTTTTCTGATCATTGGCAACCATATGTCCGCCCAACGTTTCCGTCATGGCCTGGAACATCCAGTTGCCTGTAATCCCGTAGTTAAAATAAACTCCCATACGGTCGCCCTTTGTTAATTTCTTTGCCGCTTCACGGAGCTCATCAAAAGTTTTAGGCGGATTTTCCGGATCAAGTCCGGCTTCTTTGAACATCTGCTTATTGTAATAAACGACAGGTGTGCTTACCGCATAAGGAAGGCCGTAGATTTTTCCATCCATTCCTTTGCCAAGCTCCAGCATTTTCGGGAAGAAATCCGACAAGTCCATTTTTTCTTCATCAATAAACTTTTGCACCGGAACAAGAGGCATATTGGCAACCATATAGTTTGTATAGCTGAAGCCCGCCTGAGTCACTTCAGGCAGCTGCTTTGTCGCGGCCAAAGCTTGCAGTTTTTCTAAAATTCCCTCATAAGAACCTTCCACATAAACAGGCGTAACGTGAACAGCGTCCTGCTTTTTATTGAACTCTTCGACCAAACGCTTAACCGCTTCACCTTGGGAACCACCGTGAATGTGCAGGAACTGGATTTCCACAGGTTTTTTTGTTGAAGTTTCCGGGCTGGCTGCATTAGTTGATTCTTTTTTCGCGGAAGTTTCAGAAGCAGAATTGGAGCAGGCCGCCAATGAACTAAAGGACAAGACAATAATTAACACGAGCAACAGCATGCGTTTCATAATTTTTCCTCCCAAGTTTGAATGTTTTTGTATATGTCCAAGGGCTTTACCCTTTAAGACCACTGTTGGCAAACCCTTCCACAAATTTCTTCTGGGTAAAAAGAAATAAGATTAGAACCGGGATCGTGGATAAAGTGGATACAGCCATTGTAGGAACCCATTCCATCACTCCCTCATTCTGAAAGTGAACTAGAGCTATCGGAAGAGTTAACTTCTGTTCATCCGTCAAGACCA
Source organism: Ferviditalea candida (assembly GCF_035282765.1). Taxonomy (GTDB): domain Bacteria; phylum Bacillota; class Bacilli; order Paenibacillales; family KCTC-25726; genus Ferviditalea; species Ferviditalea candida. Next base: position 13,014 of record NZ_JAYJLD010000046.1, read on the forward strand.
GCAAAGGCCAATAAAATTCATTCCAGTGATTGACAAACAAAATGATACTAAGAGCTGCAACCGCCGACATGGAAGCCGGCAGGTAGATATGCCACAAGATACGGAGTTCTCCGCAACCATCTATGGCAGCAGCGCTGGCTAATTCATGCGGTATGCTCAAGAAAAACTGCCTCATTAGAAAAATTGCGTATCCGCTGGCCAAATAGGGTACGATTACTCCGGCAAATGTATTTATCCAACCAAACATATTTATAGTAAGAAAGGTCGGGATCATCACTGCCTGAACCGGAATGATCATTGTTGCCAGAACAAAATAGAACAATAGATCTCTTCCTGGAAACTTGAACCGCGAAAATGCATATGCGGCGAAAAAAGCAATGACAACTTGTCCGATCGTCTGGACTATGGCGATAAACAAACTGTTATACGCCCAAGTAAAAAAGGGAGTTTGTTCAAATACCTGCAGATAACCGTCCCAACTGATCGATTTAGGCAAAAATCCCAGTGCCCCTTCAAATACTTCATTGGCCGGTTTGACAGATATACTTGCCATCCATATAAAAGGGAATAATGCCGCAAAGGTAACAGCGATAATAAAACTGTGCTTCGTAATCAAACGCAAGTTCTTTCTGTTCGCAATCATTTCAACCCTCCCTTACTGGTAATGAACCTTGGATTCTGTCATTCTTATCTGAACAATTGTAATGATGAGCAAAAGCGCAAACAGAACCATCGACAGCGCGCTCGCTTTACCTATATCAAAAAACTGGAAGGCCTCCTGCCAAACCTGATAAACCAAAACATTCGTCGCATTGTTCGGACCGCCTTGGGTCATGATGTGGATCGTGGTAAATACTTGAAATGAATTAATGATGCTCACAATGAGCACAAACAAGTTGACAGGCGCTAACAGCGGCATCGTGATGGTAAAAAACTGCTTCCATTTTCCGGCCCCATCGATTTCGGCCGCTTCATAAAGCTGGTTGTCAATTCCTTTCAATCCCGCGATATAGAGAACCAAATTATATCCGATCGCCTTCCAAACCCCGATGATAATCAAACTCCACATCGCCCAATTCGGATCGTTCAACCAATTGGGTCCTTCTATTCCGAAAACAGACAGATATTTGTTGAACAAACCGCTATGGGGATTCATAAGCAGCATCCAAACCAAGCTTGTTACCGCCAGAGACGCAACAACCGGGATGAATAGAAGAAATCGGTAAATCTCCCGGGCGCGCCCTACACTTTCCACCAGTACCGCCAACCCCAATGCAATCATCATGGAAGCCGGTACCGTTCCCAAAGCATAGACAAATGTGTTTTTAAACGAAACCCAAAATACGTCGTCCGCAAACAGATTCCGATAGTTTTCCAAGCCGACATATTCCATATCGGGACTGATCAGATTCCACTGCATGAAGCTCAGAAATAAAGCGAAGAGAAACGGAAAGATAAAAAAGGTCCCATAAAGAACCAATGCCGGCGAAAGCATAGCGTAGGGCCAAACCCATTTTCTTAACCGATTTGTGTTGACAGCTGTCCTTTTAGCCCTCTGTGTCTTCACATTAACCTGAACATGGGTTGAAACGGTATTCACACTTTAACCTCCCTCACATTAATCATTGCTTCAAGCACTTTGCCATCCGCATCCTCCAGCTCCAACCCGATAATCTTCGCTACAGTCGGGGCAATATCGACAATGTTGATTTCCGGCAGGGAGAGACCTGATCGGATACTTGGGCCATGTGCGATAAAGACCGCTTTCAGCTCCTCTTTTTCGGGCAGATAACCATGCATTGCCGTGTATTTATTCTTATCAATCACCTTGTCGCCTTCAGCGCCGAAGTAAACAAAGTAACCCGTTTCCGCTTCGAAGATGAAATCCGGTTGATGAGAGTGCTCTTCGATGCGCGGAAAACCCAATTCAGAAAAGTGTTCGTTCTCAAAAACACATTCAACGCCTTCCGTTTGCTGCAACTCCTCTTTGACAAGGGATGCCAGCTCATCAGGGTATTCTTCATCCAAAATGTAAACATAGCCGACACCTCCGTTAGAGACCGCCACCACTTTGCTGTTTGTCGGATTTTCCTCGTCATACCATCCCTTTTGTTTGAACAAGACATTGGGACAAATCACACTATGCGCATCCATAAAACCGTGGTCGGACACTATAAACAGATCCGTGTTTTCATAAACGCCTTCTTCTTTCAAAGCGCCGATAATTTGCCCGATACGTTCATCGATATAATCCAGCGCCCAAAAAACTTCCGGTGCGCGTGTGCCGTAATCGTGCTGGAAGCTGTCCGCAACGAGGAAATGAAGCATCATCAATCCCGGTTTATGATTGCGGATTAAATGTTTGGCCACCTCAGCCGTCAACCAATCCTGCATTTTGCCCCGTGCATGGTCTTTACTCCACTCTCCGTAATGGTCGACAGGAAGTCCATGCTCCTTCAGCTCGTTCCAAAACGTGGGCGTACAGTGCTTTTCGAACAATTCCTGCTCGTAAAATTCGGGGATGTTAAAGTCGATATGTTTGGCGCCTCGAGTTACCGGCCAACAAACCGCTGCCGTTTTGACCCCCTTCTGATGGGCCAAATCATACAAAGTGGGAACTTGAACGACATCCTCCTTATCCCATGACCGGTCGCCAAAATGTTCCTTTACTTGACGGGTTTCCCTTTCAACCACCCAATTGCCGAGCACTCCGTGTTTTTTCGGATAAACCCCGGTCACGATTGACGTATTCATCGGCCACGTCGAACTCGGGTAAGCCACCTTCATTTTTTCGGCTTTAGTACCCTGATTGATCAAACCTCTCACATTCGGCATTTTGCATCGCGGATCATCCAGGTAGTATGCAGCCAATCCGTCGATACAAATTAAAATCACCTTTCGTTCCATCATCATGTCTCCTTCGCGTTTACTTTTTTTAAATCAGCCATTCCAGCAGTTCACCGATCACAGTTACGGTCAGGTTCGGTTGAAATTCGAATTCCGCCGGAAAGGATTTCCCATGTGATATCCAGATGGTGTGCATGCCGGCAGAATACCCTCCTTGTACATCGGTATAAGGGTTATCCCCAACCATCACACACTTATCCGGACTGAGACCCGTTTGTTTTATAATCTTGTAGAAAGGGTAATGAGAAGGCTTGCCTACAGACTTGACGCCATGTATGTCTGAAACAGCCTGAATGGCAGCTACCAAGGCGCCTGTTTCCGGCACTCTGTCCCCATCTTCTCCCGGATGATACATATCGGAGTTTGCGGCAATCAGCTTCACCCCATCCATCAGACTGCGCGTGCATTCATGCAATTTTTGATAGGAAAAAGACGTATCCCGTCCAATAACAATAAAGTCACATGCTTCCCCGCCTCCTAAAGAAACTACTTGATGTCCTGCATTTGTCAGCGCAAGTTCGAGTTCAACGGATCCTACAGGATGTACCCGAAGTGCGCCGTAGGTTTCCGCCAAATACTGCCCCACTAATTCAGTGGCAACAAGAATAGGCACATCTTCTGCCGGCAGATTCATATCTATCAGCTTATTTCGAATGGTATGCGAAGTCTCTGTCGAATTGTTACTTAAGAAAATGACCTGCTTTCCCGATTGAATAAGAAATTGAAGCAATTCCCTCGATCCGGGGTAAACGGTATTGCCGGAATAGATGCATCCGTCCAAATCGAAAATAAATGCGGAATAATCCTTTATGTTTAAGCTCATCTTGAATTTCACAGCCTTTTCTGCAACTGGTAATCAATCATTGTTCGGCAAGATTTAATGTCCAATGCTCCGCATCCCCGATAGCTACTGCCCGCGCTCCGGCATTTACGGCCTGCAGCGCCTCCTCGCGGGATTTAATCAATCCGGCCGCAATAATCGGACATTTCAGAACCCGACTCATTTCCCGGATTACGCGCGGCATTAATCCCGGCATGATTTCTACGGCATCGGGCTTTACGTCCAAAATATTGCGAATTCCTGTTTCATAGGCAAGCGTATCAAGCAAAAAAAGATGCTGAACCGCAAATAATCCTTCTTTTTTTGCCGTTTGAATCAATTGATTTTTGGTGGAAACAATTCCGTCAGGCTTGACCTTTTGGGCCAAATACTTAATGCCTTCCTTGTCATTGGCTACTCCCCTGATCAGATCCACATGAAGATAGATAGATTTTTTATAAGCTTTGGCGGTTACCACACATTGGTCTATCGTAAAAATGTCTCCCGTCATTAAAAAAATCGATTGTACGGGGGAACTCGCAGCCTTTTCGATCAACTTTATGTCCCTTACGGCGGCGATAACAGAATTTTTCTGAAATAAACTGATTCTTTCTGCCATAGATTCAATCCCCTTTAGGCCCAAATAAAAACCCAAGCATAGTCACCCCCAACCAGCACATGTCTTATCAATAAAGTTCATGTGGTACGAGGATAGTTGACTATACCTGGGCTTTCTCCAATTCTCCACCCTAGGCTCCGCCATATATCGTACTTGATGCTTTTATCTTACTTGTCTAGTGTTTGGGTAAGATCAACACCACGTAAAATGTTTGTAAATAGACTTCGGGATCCATTAACTCTGACCACAGTTGTATACACATCCACCGAGTCTTTTTGCGAAGGGGAATTTACTTTGGAAAAAAACAAATGGAAGTCATTGTGAAATGCTGCTATACCTTGATAATCTCCGATAAACAGGCCAAGTACAAAAGGGGGCACCGCTTCGGGAGCGCGCAGCATGTTAAACGGTCCTGCAATATGCAGAGGGGGTATAAACGTCCGCCCATCATTTGTCGAATAGGTAAACCAATAGTCGACCGGCAGACGATTTTTACTGTGGTGATTGCAGTTGATCATATAGTAGCTCACGCCGACAGCACCGTTGTGATTCACGCTCACCATGGGGGTAAATGCCGCTCGGCCTAACGCCGGATTGACGCGAACCGGAGCGCTCCAGGTTCTTCCTCCATCAACAGAATGGGTAATGGCAATCTCATCATATTTTCCGCCGCTGAACTTCGCGCTTTGCCAGACCACGAACAATTCCCCGGTTCGTTTATTGATGGCAACCTCCGGCAGCGCATCGCCGCCGCCGCGAATCATTTTTCCCGTCACTGGATCCGTTACCGCCACAGAGTCAAAAGGCGCGATGATTTTGGCTCGGGACCACGTTGTTCCGCCGTTTTGCGACTTCTGTACGGCAATCAAGTATTTGGGAGTTTTCGTATTCATACCTATGATCCAATTGAAAAAGTTGTACAATGTGCCGCTTCTCGGATCAATGATGATTTGATTTCCCCGTCCGTGGTTTTGCTGAAGAAAGCGGGACCGCTGACGGGTGTCACGCGATCCCATACGACATATGCCGTTCCTGGTTTGCTCGGATCCGCGATTACGGTTTCTTTGTCATTAATGATGTTCGGACCCTTGTCGGATTGAATCACCCGAAAATTCCCCCAGGTCTTTCCTCCGTCTGAAGAGGTTGCGGCTGTAATTGCAGATTCGGCGACTTGCGTTCCAGTCTTGCTTACGGTCACGGACAAAGCGACTGCGTAGGCCTTGCCGTCAGGCCCTATGGAAACAACCGGGTCTGAAGCCCGCTTATACTTAAGGTGTGGAACTGCGCACTTGCTAAACGGCAAGGTCCTCTGTTTCCACGTTCTCCCCCCGTCTCTGGAGAAGGCTGCAACCAGACCGCGTGCGCCGCCGTTAGACCACCTGTCCTGCTGCCATACGCCAATCAGAAGGGGCTTGCCGTTTTCTGCCGTTGCGGGACCGATGGCCAGCCATGGTTCCACGGCTGTATTTACAAAGTTGGTTCCTGGTCCACCGACTTTACAATTCCGATATGGACTAATCCGCGATACTCGGATGAGACGCGTTTTCCTCGCTTTTATCAATTGGAATTCCTCCCAGGGAGCGTTTTGCATTCAGTATATTCAGTCGTTTATAGTCACGTCCCTAGCCGTATTTAGACGGATACAGATAAGGCAAATAACGTACCACTCTGGGCATAAAATCAATGAGAAAAACGCCTGACGGCGTCCTTGGATCGTTCCCACTCTTTTGATCGTATTGGAGGACATGGGTATTGGGCTGCAACCGCTCTTGAAGTTGTGTTCATTTGATTAGACTAGGCGGTTTGAACACAACTTCAAAGGCGTAAAAGTTTTCGCAGAAAACTGCATCGGGAGCATGAGCTTTAAACTTTCCGCTCCAATACCCATGTCCTCTTTTCTACTGTTGTTCCTCCGCATCCTTTTTATATTCCGGTAGTCGATCAGTGATCTGATACTCGTAGCCATGCACACCTTGATAAGATTCCGGGCTTCAGAATGTTCGTTTCCATGGCTTTACTTTAACAAAAACAAAAATAAGGCGGAAGACTACTCCCACCACGAATTTTTATACTTTCTATAATGTTAAGAGAAACCTTGTTTGGCTTTAAAGCCAAACAAGGTTTTTTGAGATTAATTCCAATATAAGATTTTTACGTGGTGTAGCAGAATGCTATTCTCGTTTTGCTGTTCTTCTGATAGCTCTTGTCCTCCCCAACTCGGGGTCATTAGATGAACATCGCCACCTTTCTGAAGGAGTACGTCAATTTTTTGTTTTAAAAACAACAATCCGTATTTATCTGCGTGAATTTCGATTTTTTCATTTTCCTTGTCAAACTCAAATGTTAACAGGAATTTATCCATAATTCACCTCTTAATCCAAAAAGTATTTTTTCTTTACAAGATCGCTCTTATCCGTCTTTAAGCGGTTAACATCAACATGTGGAGCCTCGTAACCTTTTTTGTACTGCCCTCCCTTATCCAAGTAATATGAACGCCCAGTAGTCGGATTAACATAACCGCCTTTTCCATTAACAGGATCAGGCCCTCGCTTTTCAAAACCTTTTTTAGTAAACATTTCATCAATTTCTTCAAAAGTCTTACCCTTGAATGGATTGCCTAGGCCTTTACCCTTGAGAAATCCAACAATTGAATTGTTTAGTAGATATGTTCTGATCTTTTCCTTTACAGATAAATTAGGCGTAAGGAAAAGATTAACATCGTCACCAATAAGAGTTTTCCAACCGTTTGGATCAGCTTGATTGAAATAATTATTTACGGTTTGAATACTATTAACGAAGCGGCTATTTAACATTCGGTCAAACCAACTGCTACTCTGCTCCAACGGACTATGCCCGCTTGGATCGATCATGTTCACCGGATTGTTATACGCATAGACATAGCGGTTCAACGATTGGGGATCGGTGGAATAGCCGGCAAAGGTATCCTTTGTAATAAATCGGCCTGTGGTCGGATCGTAGTATCCGGCTCTTAAGTAAATGAGTCCGGTTTCCGAATCATTTTGCTCCCCGATAAACTTCAGGTCGTTCGGTACGCTGCCGGTCTCGGATTTCAGGGCGCCGAAGGCGTCATAATCATAGGCAGCCGCAATCGTGCCGGCGGCATCCGTTGCCGCAATCACACTGCCCAATCCATCATAGAGACAATACAGTTCGTTCCTTGGTCCGTAGACGCTGCCGATGACCGAGGTCCCGTTAATGTATTGCTTCGCAATGGTTCCAGTTCCATCCATTTCGACAAGCAGCTGCGGGAATCCTTCCGAGATATCGTAGATGTAGCTTGTCGTTTGGCCGTTGACCGTTTTGCTGATACGGTTGCCATCCCCGTCATAGGTGTAGGTAACCGTCTCGGTAGGCGTGGTCACTTGAACCAGTCTATTTTCCGAATCGTATTGGTAAGAAACATTGCCTTTTTGCGTCATATTCCCGTTCGGGTCATAGGCAAAGTATACCGATCCGGTAACGGTTTCTGTTTGATCCGGTGCCATGACACCGATTGCGTGACGGTCAGCCGATCGGCAAAGTCGTAGCTGTAGTCGATTTGTTCATTTCCTTGCAAGAAGCTTAACCGGTTGCCGACTTCATCGTACATATAGCTGCTCGAGATGCCGTCGGGATACTGGACGTAGGTCAGCCGTTGGAACTCATCATACCCATAGACTGTGCTGCCCCCGGCCTCATTCGTCATGTTGATCCGGTTTCCGGCCGCATCATACGCATAATTGTGTGAATAGCACTTTGTTTCCGCAGGAAACAGGTGTTTTTTTGCACATTGGAACGAATTCCCGGTATTTTAATGCCGCTGTAATTTGCTACACTTTTTTCAAATTA